>NZ_JBHYMC010000008.1:0-155417 GCF_042742535.1 Streptomyces sp. NPDC058880 | reverse complement strand
CCAGATGTGGAAGCCCGGTAACGGGTGGAGCTGACTGGTACTAATAGGCCGAGGGCTTGTCCTCAGTTGCTCGCGTCCACTGTGTTAGTTCTGAAATAACGAACGGCTGTGATTACACACCAGCGTTCTAAATTTCATAGTGTTTCGGTGGTCATAGCGTTAGGGAAACGCCCGGTTACATTCCGAACCCGGAAGCTAAGCCTTTCAGCGCCGATGGTACTGCAGGGGGGACCCTGTGGGAGAGTAGGACGCCGCCGAACAATCTTTCAAAGGACCCTTGGTCCAGCGTTCAACGCTGGACCAAGGGTCCTTTTTGTTTTTCGCTTCTTTACGCCGAAGCGCGGCCACGGGTTGGTTGCGCGAGAATGACTAGCGGTACCCCGAAGACAGGAGTCACACCCATGTCCAACTCTCCCGACGATCGTCCGGAGCGCGAGCCTCGTCGCAACGACGGCGGTGACAGGGGCGGCTACCGCGGGGGCCGTGACGACCGTGGCGGCGACCGTCCCCCGTTCCGTCGTGACGACCGCGGGGGCCGGCCGACCGGTGGTGGCGGTGGAGGCTTCCGCCGCGATGACCGCGGTGGACGTCCCGCCGGTGGCGGCGGTGGCTTCCGGCGCGACGACCGGGGCGGGGACCGTCCGTCCTACCCCCGCCGTGACGATCGTGGCGGGGAACGTGCCTCGTATCCGCGTCGTGATGACGACCGCGGTGGCTACCGGGGTGGCCGTGACGACCGCGGTGGGGACCGTCCGTCCTACCCCCGCCGTGACGACCGCGGTGACCGTCCCTCGTACCCGCGCCGTGACGACCGGGGTGACCGTCCGTCCTACCCGCGTCGTGATGACGACCGTGGCGGCTACCGCGGTGGCCGTGACGACCGCGGTGGCGAGCGTCCGTCCTACCCCCGCCGTGACGATCGTGGCGGGGAACGTGCCTCGTACCCGCGCCGCGACGACCGCGGTGGCGACCGTCCCTCGTACCCGCGCCGTGACGACCGGGGCGACCGTCCCTCGTACCCGCGCCGTGACGACCGGGGCGACCGTCCGTCCTACCCGCGTCGTGATGACGACCGTGGTGGCTACCGCGGTGGCCGTGACGACCGCGGTGGCGACCGTCCTTCGTACCCGCGCCGTGACGACCGGGGCGACCGTCCCTCGTACCCGCGCCGTGACGACCGGGGCGGGGACCGTGGTGGCTACCGCGGTGGCCGCGACGACCGCGGTGGCGACCGTCCGTCCTACCCCCGCCGTGACGACCGGGGTGACCGTCCGTCTTACCCGCGTCGTGATGACGACCGTGGTGGCTACCTCGGTGGCCGTGACGACCGCGGTGGCGAGCGTCCCTCGTACCCGCGCCGTGACGACCGGGGCGGGGACCGTGGAGGCTTCCGTGGTGGGCGTGACGACCGCGGTGGCTACCGCGGTGGCCGCGACGACCGCGGTGGCGACCGCGGGTACCGTTCGGACCGCGACCCCGTCAAGCGGCTTCCGATCGACGAGGACGTCACCGGTCTGGAGATCGACGCCGACGTGCGTCAGGAACTGCTGAGCCTGCCCAAGGGCCTGGCGGAAGAGGTCTCGAAGAACCTGGTCATGGTCGCCCGTCTGATCGACGAGGACCCCGAGCAGGCCTACGCGTACTCGCGCATCGCCCTGCGCCTGGCCTCCCGTGTCGCCGCCGTCCGCGAGGCGGCCGGCTTCGCCGCGTACGCCACGCAGAAGTACAGCGAGGCCCTGGCGGAGTTCCGTGCCGCCAAGCGCATGACCGGTTCCGTGGAGCTGTGGCCCGTCATGGCCGACTGCGAGCGCGGTCTCGGCCGTCCCGAGCGGGCCCTGGCCATGGCCGGCGAGCCCGAGGTGCAGAAGCTCGACAAGGCCGGCCAGGTCGAGATGCGTCTGGTCGCGGCCGGCGCCCGGCGGGACCAGGGGCAGCTCGAAGCCGCCATCGTGACCCTGCAGAGCCCCGAGCTGGCGTCCAGCGCCGTCCAGCCGTGGACGGCGCGCCTGCGGTACGCCTACGCCGACGCCCTGTTGGCGGCAGGTCGTGAGGACGAGGCCCGTGAGTGGTTCGGCAAGGCCCTGGAAGCGGACAAGGACGGGTCCACCGACGCTTCCGACCGTCTCGCCGAGCTCGACGGCGTCGAGTTCGTCGACGCCGCGGACCTGTCGGACGACGAAGAGGACCTGAACGAGGACCTCGCCGAAGGCGACCGGGAAGAGGACGACCAGGACGACGAGGACGACGAGGACGAGGACCCGGCCGAGATCGCCGCGGCCGAGCGCGCCACCGACGTCACCGAGTACTACGACGAGGACGACGAGGAGTACGAGCCGCTGGAGCAGCCCGCGGCCGACGCCGACGTCCGGGGCGACAAGGCCTGAGCCACTTCGGCTCCGGCGTAGCGACGCAGAGGAGAAGGGCGGTACCCCGAACGGGGTACCGCCCTTCTCCGTGTCCGGGCGGGCTCCGCTCAGCCCAGTCCGCGCAGGACCAGGCCCGTGGCCGGCTTCGGGCCGAAGGACGTGGACTTGCGGGGCATGGTGACCCCCTGGCGGGCGAGGTCGCGCACGACCTCCTCGCGTACGGGATGCAGCAGGACGGCGGTGCCCCCGTGCCGTTCGGCCATGGCCACCGTGGACGCGGCGTCGTGGATGTAGGTGATCTGGTCGGGGGCGTCCGGGACGTGCCAGAGGGCGTCGAGCAGCGTCGCGTGCAGCACGGTCGCGTCCAGCCGGCGCCAGGCCTCGGGGCGGTCGTGGCGGACCGTGCGGTCGAGGAGGTCCAGGTCGGGATCGGTGACCAGATGGAAGGTGCCGTCGCCGGCGAGGAGGAAGGCGTTGCCGCGTTCCGCCGCGTCCGAGAGGGCGTCCAGCGCGAGCGGCAGCGGCCCGTCGACCGGGCGGACCCGGAAGTGGCCGGCGACGGCGGCCAGCGCGTCCGCGACCGGGAGGCGGCGCAGCATCCGGTGGATGGCGCGGACCTGGAGCGGGTAGCGGGCGGTGTCCACGAGGAGCACGAGGCCGAAGTCCCACGCGGTGGGCGAGCCGTGCTCCTCCTGGAGGCGCAGGTAGGTCGCCCAACGGTGGTGGCCGTCGGCGATGAGCGCCTGACGGTGGCCGAGATCCGCTGTGACGGTGGCCAGTTCGTCCGGGTCCGTGATGGCCCAGAGGCGGTGCTGGAAGCCGTCCTCGGTGGTGGTCGACAGCAGGGGCTCGCGCTGGGCGGTCCGTTCGACGACCGCCGCAGCACCCGCCCCGGGGTCGTCGCCGCGGTAGGTGAGCAGGAGGGGTTCGAGGTTGGCGGAGGTGGCCCGCATGAGGCCCGCCCGGTCGGTGACCACGTCCGGCATGACGTCCTCGTGGGGGAGGACGATGCCGGCGTCGGCGGTGGACAGGGCGAGGGCTCCGATGACGCCGCGCTGGAGCAGCCCGGCCCGGCGCTGCTCGTACACGTACAGCGCCGGCTCGGGGTCGGCGGACAGGACGCCCTGGGCGAGCCAGTCCCGCAGCGTGCGCGCGGCCTGTTCGTTGCGCGCGGCCGGGGTGCCGGCCTGGGGGAGGATCAGGCGGACGATGTTGTGCGGGTCGGCGGACTCGAGGTGGTCGACTCCGTCGGGGCGCACGACCACGTCGTACGGCGGCGAGGTGACGGCGGCGAGGCTGCCGACACGCTCGGGGACATAGCGCAGCCCATGGAACGGGATGAGGCGCAGCCCGTGGTCCGCGGTGCCAGAAGTGGTCATTGGTGCATGGTAGATCGGGTCTCTCCATGCGGGATGATCGGGGCAGTAGGGAATCGGACACGATCGATCTCACAGGGAGCGGCCAGAATGACCCGGCAGATCAGGACCAGTCCCGCGGCGTGCGACCAGAGCTTGCACCAGGCGTACGACACCGCTCTCCTGGACCTGGACGGGGTGGTGTACGCGGGCGGGCGGGCCATCGGCCACGCCGTGGAGTCCCTCGCTGCGGCCCGCGCCGACGGCATGCACCTCGCGTACGTCACGAACAACGCGCTGCGGACCCCCGAGGCCGTCGCGGAGCACCTGGGCGAGCTGGGCATCCCGACGGACGCGGCCGAGGTGATCACCTCGGCGCAGGCGGTGGCCCGGCTGATCGCCGAGCAGGTGGAGCCTGGGTCCAAGGTGCTGGTGATCGGCGGGGAGGGGCTGCGGGTCGCGCTGCGCGAACGCGGCCTGGTGCCGGTCGAGTCCGCCGAGGAGGAGGGGCTGGCGGCGGTCGCGCAGGGCTACGGCGGTCCGGACCTGGCGTGGGGCCGGTTCGCGGAGGCCTCGTACGCGATCAGCCGGGGCGTGCCGTGGTACGCGTCGAACACCGACCTGACGATCCCCGGGGCGCGGGGCATCGCGCCCGGCAACGGGGCCGCGGTGCAGGTCGTACGGATCGCCACGGGCGCGGAGCCCCAGGTGGCGGGCAAGCCCCTGCCCCCGATGCATCGTGAGACGGTGCTGCGGACCGGGGCGAAGCGGCCGTTGGTCGTCGGGGACCGGCTGGACACCGACATCGAGGGCGCCTTCAACGGGGAGGTGGACTCGCTGCTGGTGCTGACCGGGGTGACCGACGCGGAGCAGCTGCTGCGGGCCGAGCCCCGGCACCGGCCGACGTACGTGGACCGGGACCTGCGCGGGCTGCTGGCCGGACAGCCGGAGGTGGTGCCGGCCGCGGAGGGATTCCGGTGCGGAGGCTGGACGGCGGTCGCGCTGAACAGCGGTGTGCTCGAACTGCGCGAGCACGACGAGGGTGGCGACGGCGATGGGGGCGGCGGGGGAGCGAAGGGTGTGGTGATCGGGGACGGCGGAGCCGGCCGGGACCCGTTGGACGGTCTGCGGGCGCTGTGCGCCGCGGCCTGGACGGCCGCCGCGGAGGACGTGTGCACGCTCGACGCGGCGAAGGCGCTGGCCAGGCTCGGTCTTTGAGGCCTCCGGAAGCCCACTCCGGGTGCAGGCTAGGCTAACCTAACCTGCGTGTTGGTTGAGAGTCCCCCCGAACCCGGGCCGCGCACGGTGCCCCCGCCGGACGCCGTCGCCCGCCCTCGCCATGCCGCGCGTGCCGCGGGCCTGGCCGGCGCCCTCGCGGTGCTCGCCCTGATCTCGGTGCTGAGCATCGCCGTGGGCGCCAGGCAGATGCCCCTGGACGAGGTCTGGCACGGTCTCTTCCACTACTCGGGGACCACCTCGGACGTGGTGGTGCGGGATCTCCGGGTCCCGCGCACCCTCCTCGGGCTGATGGTCGGCCTCGGCCTCGGCCTGTCCGGGGCGGTGATGCAGGCGCTGACCCGCAACCCGCTGGCCGAGCCCGGCATCCTCGGCGTCAACGCCGGTGCCGCCGCGGCCGTCGTCTCGGCGATCAGCTTCTTCGGCGCGAGCTCGCTGAGCGAGTTCGTGTGGTGGGCCTTCCTCGGCGCGGCCGTCGTCTCGGTCGTCGTGTACGTGCTCGGCGGCAGCCGCAGCGCCACGCCGGTACGCCTGGCGCTCGCTGGTACGGCGGCCAGCGCCGCCCTCGTCGGCTACATCAACGCGGTGCAGCTGATGGACAGCACGGCGCTGGACAAGCTGCGCTTCTGGACGGTGGGCTCGCTGGCGTCGGCCACCATGGACACCGTCCGCCAGGTCGCTCCCTTCCTGCTGGCGGGTGCGGTGCTCGCGCTGGCGCTCGGCCGGCCGCTCAACGCGATGGCGATGGGTGACGACACGGCCAGGGCGCTCGGCGCGAACCTGGCGCGGACCCGGATCGGCGCGATGCTCGCCATCACCCTGCTCTGCGGTGCGGCGACCGCCGCCTGCGGGCCCATCGTCTTCATAGGCCTGATGATCCCGCACCTGGTGCGGGTCTTCACCGGACCGGACATGCGCTGGGTGCTCGCGTACTCGGCCGTCCTGTCGCCCGTCCTGCTGCTCGCCGCGGACGTCGTCGGCAGGGTCGTCACCCGGCCCGCCGAGCTCCAGGTCGGCATCGTCACCGCGCTCATCGGCGGGCCCGTCTTCATCCACCTCGTCCGGCGCAAGAGGATGGCCCAGCTGTGACCGTGACCGCCAAAGCCCGTCCCCTGCGGCTCCCGGGCGGGATGTCCCTGCGGATCGAGCGGCGCGCCCTGGCCGTCGGCGGCCTGCTCGTCCTCGTCGCCTTCGCCATGTCCGTCCTGCTGATCGGCACCGGCGACTTCGACATCGCGCCGTGGGACGTGGTACGGACCCTGCTCGGCAACGGCACCCCCGCCGACGACTTCATCGTCAACGAGCTGCGGATGCCGCGGGTGCTGGTCGCCCTGCTGGTGGGTGCGGCTCTCGGGATGGCCGGAGCCGTCTTCCAGTCGGTGACCCGCAACCCGCTCGGCTCGCCCGACCTGCTCGGCTTCTCGTACGGGTCCGCGGTCGGCGCCCTCGTCGTCATCATCCTGATGAAGGGCTCGGCGACCGAGGTCGCCGCCGGCGCGCTGCTCGGCGGCCTGCTGGCCGGCGCGGCCGTCTACCTGCTGGCGTACAAGCGGGGCATCCACGGCTACCGGCTGGTCCTGGTGGGCATCGGCGCCTCCGCCATGCTGGTGGCCGTCATCCAGTACCTGATCACCAAGGCCCAGCTCGTGGAGGCCTCGCGGGCGATGGTCTGGCTGACCGGTTCGCTGGCCGGCCGGGACTGGGCACAAGTGTGGCCGCTGCTGGCGACCTGCGCGGTGCTGTTCCCGCTCGTGCTGGGGCAGAGCCGGGCGTTGCGGATGATCGAGATGGGCGACGACGCCGCGTACGCGGTCGGGGTGCGGGTGGAGCGCACGCGGTTGCTGCTGATGATGGCCGCGATCCTGCTCACCACGGCGGCGAGCGCGGCGGCCGGGCCGATCAGCTTCGTCGCGCTGGCCGCGCCGCAGCTGGCGCGGCGGCTGACCCGCTCGCCGGGCGCCAACCTGCTGACCGCCTCCCTCATGGGCTCGGTGGTGCTGCTGCTCTCGGACTGGGCCTCGCAGCGGGCCTTCGGCGCGGACCAGCTGCCGGTGGGTGTGGTGACCGGGCTGGTCGGCGGTGTCTATCTGCTCTGGCTGCTCGTCACCGAGCGCAGGGCGGGACGTATATGAACCTCAGGAGTGCGCAAGTGCAGCGGCTGACCGCGGAGAATGTGACCCTCGGCTACGACCGGCGGGTCATCGCCGAGAACCTGTCGGTGGAGATCCCCGACCACTCCTTCACAGTGATCGTCGGCCCCAACGCCTGCGGCAAGTCCACGCTTCTGCGGGCCCTGTCGCGGATGCTGAAGCCGTCCCGGGGGCAGGTGCTGCTGGACGGGCAGGCCATCGGGACCCTGCCCGCGAAGCAGGTCGCCAAGACCCTGGGGCTGCTCCCGCAGTCCTCGATCGCGCCCGACGGCATCACGGTCGCCGACCTGGTCTCGCGCGGCCGCTACCCGCACCAGGGCCTGCTGCGCCAGTGGTCGCCCGAGGACGAGCGGATCGTGAACGGAGCGATGGCCTCGACCGGGGTCGCCGAGCTCGCCGACCGGGCCGTGGACGAGCTCTCCGGCGGGCAGCGGCAGCGCGTGTGGATTGCGATGGCGCTGGCCCAGCAGACGCCGCTGCTGCTGCTCGACGAGCCGACGACGTACCTGGACATCCAGCATCAGATCGACGTGCTGGACCTGTGCGCCGACCTGCACGAGACCCAGGGACGCACCCTCGTCGCGGTCCTGCACGACCTCAACCACGCCGCCCGCTACGCCACGCACCTGATCGCCATGCGGGGCGGGAAGGTCATCGCCGAGGGGCCGCCGCGCGAGGTGGTGACCGCGGGGCTCGTGGAGCGGGTGTTCGGGCTGCGCTGCCAGGTCATCGACGACCCGGAGACGGGTACGCCGCTGGTCATCCCGGCGGGGCGGCGCGCGCGGGCGCGGGCGGCCGCCGAGGTCGCGGAGCCGGCGGCGGGCACGGCGTAGGGCCTGTCCGGCGGATCACGGTCGGGTGGGCACTACGACGAGAGGAGGCTCTTCAGTCGCAGCAGGTCGCGGAATCCGGCCTCCAGCCTGACCCGGCCGGAGGCCCAGGCCTTCGCGAACTTCAGCTCGCCCGCGACCAGGGCGACCAGGTCGTCGCCGGCCATCGCGAGGCGGATCTCCGCCTTGCGGGCCGGCGGGCCGGGCGCCACCGCCTCCACATGGATCCGGCCCCCGTCGAGGCGGCCCGTGAACGTCTGGTCCAGGTCCGTGATGTGGCAGCTGAGGGATCGGTCGAACGCGGCCGCGCCGCGCACGCCCTCCTCGGCCCGCACGAGGTTGTCGGAGAGTCGGTCGAGTGCTCCACGGCACTCCTGGATCGTAGCCATCGTGATCAGGACGGTACCGCAGAGCCGTGCGGGGCCGTGGGGGCGCTTCGGGGTAGCGTCGTGGCATGACCGACGAAGCAGCCGAGATCCGGGCCGGGACCCAGAGCGCGGACGGAACCGAGGCCGGGGGCGGTGCCGGCGCGGCGGAAGAGCCCGCCGCGCCCGCGGAGCCCGCCGCGCCGGCGCCGCTCGGCGTCGTACGCACCCCCACCGGCCACACCGGGGTGGACGCGTACCTGGCGCGGCTCGCGGACGCGGACCACCTCGGGGCGGACGGACACGTCGAGGTGTACGAGGATGTCCACCGGGGGCTGCGTGAGGCGCTGACGGCGCTGGACGCACCGCCCCTCCCCGGACCGTACGAAAACAGGAGCTGAACCGAACGTGGCAGGAGTGGCACGCCGCCGCCTGGACGCCGAACTGGTACGCCGCAGCATGGCCCGCTCGCGAGAGCACGCCGCGCAGCTGATCGCCGCGGGCCGGGTGACCGTCGGCGGCACCACCGCGACCAAGGCCGCCACCCAGGTCGAGACCAGCGCGGCCCTCGTGGTCCTCAAGGACGACGACGACCCCGACTACGTCTCGCGTGGCGGACACAAGCTCGCGGGCGCCCTCGCGGCGTTCCGGCCGCAGGGGCTGCAGGTCGAGGGCCGCCGGGCGCTGGACGCGGGCGCGTCCACCGGCGGCTTCACCGACGTGCTGCTGCGCGCGGGCGTGGCCCACGTCATGGCGGTGGACGTCGGCTACGGGCAGCTCGCCTGGTCGCTGCAGAGCGACGACCGGGTCACCGTGAAGGACCGCACGAACGTGCGTGAGCTGACGGTCGAGCAGATCGACGGCATCCCGGTCGATCTCGTCGTCGGCGACCTGTCCTTCATCTCCATCGGCCTGGTGCTGCCCGCGCTGGTGCGGTGCACGGCACCGGACGCGGACCTGGTGCTGATGGTCAAGCCGCAGTTCGAGGTCGGCAAGGACCGGTTGGGCAGCGGCGGCGTGGTGCGCAGCCCCGAGCTGCGTGCCGAGGCCGTGCGCGAGGTGGCGGCCAGCGCCGCGGGGCTGGGACTGGGCGTCCTCGGAGTCACCGCCAGTCCGCTGCCGGGGCCGTCGGGGAACGTCGAGTACTTTCTGTGGCTGAGGGCGGGGGCACCGGCACTCGACCCGGCGGATGTTGACCGTGCAGTGGCGGAGGGGCCGCAGTGACAGATTCTTCGGGGGCACGCACCGTATTCCTGCTCGCGCACACCGGGCGGCCGGCGGCCATCCGCAGCGCGGAGCTGGTCGTCAAGGGCCTGCTGCGCTGCGGACTGGGCGTACGGGTCTTCGACCACGAGGCGGTGGACCTGCCGCTGCCGCAGGAGGTGGAGCTCGTCACCGAGTCCACGCCGGGAGTGCTCGATGGGTGCGAGCTGCTCGTCGTGCTGGGCGGGGACGGGACCCTGCTGCGCGGCGCCGAGTTCGCGCGGGCCTCGGGTGTGCCGATGCTGGGCGTCAACCTGGGTCGGGTCGGCTTCCTCGCCGAGGCCGAGCGCGACGACCTGGACAAGGTAGTGGACCGGGTGGTGACGCGTTCGTACGAGGTCGAGGAGCGGATGACCCTCGACGTGATCGTGCGGACGAACGGCGACGTGGTGCACCGGGACTGGGCATTGAACGAGGCCGCGGTCCAGAAGGTGTCCCCGGAGCGGATGCTGGAGGTGGTCCTGGAGATCGACGGGCGTCCGGTGACCGGCTTCGGATGCGACGGGATCGTCTGCGCGACTCCGACCGGCTCGACGGCCTACGCCTTCTCCGCGGGCGGGCCGGTGGTCTGGCCGGAGGTGGAGGCGCTGCTGATGGTGCCCATCAGCGCCCACGCGCTGTTCGCGAAGCCGCTGGTGACCTCGCCGAACTCGGTGCTGGCGGTGGAGGTGCAGAGCGGTACTCCGCACGGGGTCTTGTGGTGCGACGGCCGGCGCACGCTGGAGCTGCCGGCCGGGGCCCGCGTGGAGGTCCGCCGGGGTGCGGTGCCGGTACGGCTCGCCCGGCTGCACCACGCGTCGTTCACGGACCGGCTCGTCGCGAAGTTCGCGCTGCCTGTGTCCGGCTGGCGGGGCGCGCCGCACTGACCGGTGCCTGGGGCTTTCGGCGGGCCGAGGGCGGCGTCCGGGGCGGAAGCAGCCCCGGCGCCCGCAAGCCCCGCCGGGTTCAAGGGCGTTGCCGCCCGGTGCCGGAGCCGAGAGCCCTAATAGCACACGCGTTCGAAGAATTCCGGGCGGGTGACGTCACATGGCACTCGGGAAACCTCGGTATCGTCGTCCCGTGCTTGAGGAGATGCGGATACGGTCGCTCGGGGTCATCGACGACGCGGTGGTCGAGCTGTCGCCCGGTTTCACCGCGGTGACCGGCGAGACCGGTGCGGGCAAGACGATGGTCGTCACCAGTCTCGGGCTGCTGCTCGGCGGGCGTGCCGACCCGGCCCTGGTGCGGATCGGGGCCAAGGCGGCGGTGGTCGAGGGCCGCATCGTCATGCGTCCGGACGCCCCTGCCGCGGTGCGTGCCGAGGAGGCGGGCGCCGAGCTCGACGACGGTGCCCTGCTGATCAGCCGGACCGTGTCCGCCGAGGGGCGCTCACGTGCCCACGTCGGCGGCCGTTCCGTGCCCGTCGGCCTGCTCGGCGAACTCGCGGACGACCTGGTCGCCGTCCACGGGCAGACCGACCAGCAGGGCCTGCTCCGGCCGGCCCGGCAGCGGCAGGCGCTCGACCGGTACGCCGGAGACGCCGTCGCCGTCCCGCTGGAGAAGTACGGCTCGGCCTACCGCAGGCTCCGGGCGGTCGCGGTGGAGCTCGACGAGATCACCACCCGGGCCCGGGAGCGGGCCCAGGAAGCCGATCTGCTGCGCTTCGGGCTCGACGAGATCGCGGCCGTGGAGCCGGTGGCTGGCGAGGACGTCGAACTGGCGGCCGAGGCGGAGCGGCTCGGGCACGCCGAGGCGCTGGCCCAGGCCGCCCAGGCGGCGCACGCCGCGCTCGCGGGCAACCCCGAGGACCCCGAGGCCATCGACGCGAACATGCTCGTGGCGGGAGCCCACCGGGCGCTGGAATCCGTACGGTCGCACGACCCGGCGCTCGGCGCGCTCGCCGAGCGGATCGGCGAGCTCGGCATCCTGATGTCGGACGTGGCGGGCGAACTGGCGGGCTACGCCGACGACCTCGACGCCGATCCGCTGCGGCTGGCCGCGGTGGAGGAGCGCCGGGCCGCCCTGACCCAGCTGACGCGCAAGTACGGCACCGCGGGCACCGTGGACGCCGTGCTGGAGTGGGCCGAACAGGGTGCGGCGCGGCTGCTGGAACTGGACGGCGACGACGAGCGGATCACCGAGCTGACCGCGGAACGCGACGGGCTGCGGTCCGAACTGTCCCTGCTGGCGCAGACGCTGACCGACGCCCGGGTGGAGGCGGCCAGCCGCTTCGCCGCCGCGGTGACGCAGGAGCTGGCATCGCTGGCGATGCCGCACGCCCGGGTGACGATCGACATCCGGCAGACGGAGGACCCCGAAGGGGTGGAGGTGGGCGGCCGTCTGGTCGCCTGCGGGCCGTCCGGCGCCGACGAGGTGGAGTTGCTGCTGGCCCCGCATCCGGGCGCCCAACCGCGGCCGATCGCCAAGGGCGCCTCCGGCGGCGAGCTGTCCCGCGTGATGCTCGCCGTCGAGGTCGTCTTCGCGGGTACCGACCCGGTGCCCACCTACCTCTTCGACGAGGTCGACGCAGGCGTCGGCGGCAAGGCGGCCGTCGAGATCGGCCGGCGCCTGGCGCAGTTGGCCAGGTCGGCGCAGGTCGTGGTCGTCACACACCTGCCGCAGGTGGCGGCCTTCGCCGACCGGCAACTGCTGGTGGAGAAGACCAACGACGGTTCGGTCACCCGCAGCGGCGTCACCGTCCTGGAGGGGGAGGACCGGGTGCGGGAGCTGTCGCGCATGCTCGCCGGGCACGAGGACTCCGTCTCCGCACGGGCGCACGCCGAGGAACTCCTGGCCGCGGCGCGCGCCGACGGGTGAACGCGCGCATCCCCGAGGGCCCGGACCGCATGGCGTTCCGGGTCCTCCGTTTGACCGCGAAAGACCGTTTCGGACCCGAAGTGGACCGATCGGCACGTCACTCTCCGGATTCCACTTACGCCCTGTGGGTGAGGCCGTCGGGCCTGCGACCGTATCTCGCACAGGATCCGCACCCGTATGGTCCCGGAACGCGCGTGCGGACTGGCATTCTGGGCGACGTCTCTGCACTCTTCCCTCCCCCCTGGAGCTTCGGCCCGTGAGCAGCTCCCCGGTCTCCACCTCCGCCGCGGCACAGCCCTACGGGCGCCCGCTGCGCACCGTCCACGTACTCGGCGACGGTGCGGGCGCGGGCAGCTGCGCTCACGTCCGATCACTCGCCACCGGGCTCGCCGCGCGCGGGGTGCGGGTCACGGTGTGCGCACCCGTCCGGGCGGAGGGGGAGTACGACTTCACCGGCGCCGGGGCGGAGTTCGCGCCCGACGCGGTGAGCGTGCTGCGGGCCGCGTGCGCCGGTGCGGACGTCGTGCACGCGCACGGGGTGAAGGCCGGCCTGCGGGCCGCGCTGGCCCTGCGCGGGCGCCGGGTGCCGTTGGTGGTGAGCTGGCACGGCGAAGGCCGGTCGGTGCCCGGAGCGCTCGGGCGGCTGAGCCGGATGCTGGAACGGCGCGTGGCGCGGGCCGCCGCGGTGGTGCTCGGCGCCTCCTCGGACCTGGTGGACCTGGCGCGGCAGCGGGGCGCCAGGGACGCGCGGCTGGCACCCGTCGCCTTCCCGTCGGCTCCGGAAGGGGTGACCGACCCAGGCAAACTGCGGGCGGAACTCGGGGTCATGGAGCGGCCGTTGCTCGTCACGGTCGGCAGCCTCGTCGCGCACCGCGGATACTCCGTCCTGCTGGACGCGGCGCGGGAGTGGCGGGCGCTGGAGCCGACGCCGCTGCTGGTGATCGCCGGCGAAGGGCCGTTGCGGACCGAACTCGCCCGGCGGATCGAGGCGGAGGGGCTCCCGGTCCGGCTGCTCGGACGGCGCCGGGATGCGGCGCACCTGCTGGCGGCGGCCGACCTGGCGGTCCTCCCGAGCCGGTGGGAGGCCCGGGCCCTGCCGGCGCAGGAGGCGCTCCGGGCGGGCGTACCGCTGGTGGCCACGGCGGTGGGGGGCGTCCCGGAGCTGGTGGGGGAGGGTGCGGTGCTCGTCCCGCCGGGGGAGGCGGGGGCCCTCGCCTCGGCCGTGACCGGCCTCCTGGCCGATCCGGCCCGCCGGGCCGATCTGGCCGCCGCCGGGCGCGTCCAGGCCGCGACGTGGCCGTCGGAGGACGACACGGTGGCCCAGATCCTGTCCGTCTACGACGAACTGACGGAACGCACCCGCCGCTAGGGTCTGTCCGCCGGCGGCACACCCCCAGCGAAACGGCGGCGAGGCGATGCGGCGAGGCGATGGGGCGGGGCCGATGGGGCGGGGCCGGGCCGGCGGGTCGGGGACGGCGGGTCGGGGAGGGCGGGTCCGGTCCGGGACGGTGCGGCTCAGCCCCGGCGGCGAGGGGCGAGAGGACGCGTCAGGAAGGGCCGGCGTGGCGGCGGGCGCGAAGGGCGAGGCTCAGCGAGAGGACCGTTTCCGGGTCGTCCAGATCCGTGCCCAGCAGCTCCGAGATGCGGGCCAGCCGGTTGTAGAGGGTCTGCCGGTTCAGGTGGAGCTCACGGGCCGTCTCCGCCTTGCGGCCCGCATGGGCCAGGTACGTCTCCAACGTGGGCAGCAGCGGCGGCCGCGAGGCCCCGTCGTGCGCGCGCAGCGGGCCGATCGCCCGGTCCACGAAGGCCGCCAGGTCCGGGTGTTCGCGCAGCCGCCAGAGCAGCAGGTCGATGTCCAGACGCCGGGCGTCGTACCAGGGCCGGGCCGGCAGCCCGTGGGCCGCCGTGGCGGTCTCGGCGGCGTGCCGCAGCCCCGACGAGGCGGCCGCCCAGCCGCCCGCCACGCCGACGACCACGGCCGGCGGGGCGGTGGCCCGGTCCAGGCCCGCGCGTTCGACACCCACCCGCAGCGCCGCAGCGACCCGGTCGGCGACCGCGGTGCGCTCCGACTCGGCCCGCAGCGACACCAGCAGCGGTACCCGGCCCTCGACCGGCCGGACGCCCAGCAGGAACGGGACCCCGACGGACGACAGCTCCTCCAGCACCGCCCTCGCCAGCACGGCCCAATTGCCCGACGGACCGAGGTCCGACAGTCGCATGACCACCGGAAGCAGCGGCCCGGCACCCGGCCTGAAACCCAGCACGCGGGCCTGCGCCGGCGCGTCCTCCGCCGAGATGCGGCCCTCCGCGAGGTCGGTCAGGAAGTCGCCGCGGCCGCGCGCCGCCAGCTCCTCCTCCTGCCGCGCCTGCATCAGGACCACGGCCAGCACGCCCGCCGTGCGCTCCGCCGCCATCCGGTGCACCGGCAGCAGCGGGGCCGAGACGCCGACCAGGACGACCCGGGCCCGGACCGAGCCCGAGCCGTGGCCACCGCCCGGTACGTCGATCACCACAGTGTTCGCCGACGGCTCGGCCTCGCGCTGGCCGCGCAGCCCCTCCCACACCTGGAGCGGGTCCGCCCCCGGGTCCCCGGCCGCGCTGGCAGCCGCGTACAGCAACTGCCCCTCGGGGGTCTCCAGGAACACCGGGTTCCCCGTGAAGTCGGCCAGGATGCGCAGGACCTGCGGGATGCCGCCGCCGCCCAACAGGGCCTCCGTGCACCGCCGGTGGACTTCCTCGGCCCGCTGGAGCAGGGCGTAGTGGCCGTTGACGATCTCGGTGTGGACCTCTTCGGTGACCGTGACGAAGGGGACCTCCCGGTGGAGCTGCACCAGAGGCAGTCCCGCGGCGCGCGCCGTCTCCACGATCGTCGCGGGCAGCCGCGTGAACCGCGGGCCCAGCTCGACGACCAGCGCGGCGATGCCCCGGTCCGCGAGGCGGCGTACGAAGGCCCGCTGCTCGGCGGGCCGGGCGCCCAGGCCCAGGCCCGTGGTCAGCAGCAGTTCGCCGCCCTTGAGCAGGGAGGCGATGTTCGGCACCTCGCCCGCGTGCACCCAGCGGACCGTGCGGCCCAGCCGGTCGGCGCAGGCCACCACCTCCGGCAGACCGCTGCGCAGCCCCGGCAGTTCCAGTGCCCGCTGAACGGTGATCCCGCCCTGGTTCTCCATGTCGCGGGACGCTACCAGGGGGTCAGGCCGGGCGGATGTTGTGGTTGAAGCGGAAGACGTTGTCCGGGTCGTACTGGCGCTTCACCCGCCCCAGCCGCCGCATGTTGTCCGCGCCGAGTCCGGAGACCACCCGGTCCGCGCCCTCGTCCCCGGTGAAGTTCAGGTACACCGCGCCGGTGCTCCACGGCTGCGCGTCCGCGCGGACGTCCTTGACCCACTGCCGGCAGCGTTCGTCGTCGGCCGGATCCTCCCAGATCCCGAACGGGTGCACCGCCCAGGGGGAGTCCCGGTACGGCACCGGATAGTCGGCCGGGCCGGAGGCGATCGCGCCGCCCTGCGGGAACAGGATGTGCTGGGTTCCGGTGGGCACCGGCATCGACGAGGCACGGGAGCAGAACACGTCCACGTACGCGTCGGGTGCGCCGGTCAGGTACTCGGCCGACCAGTAGTTCCGCATCCCCGGCGGGTCGTCGATCATGCACTGGAGGTCGGCGTACGCGATGCCGGTGACCATCGCCGCCTCGTGCGGCACCGCGAGCAGCGGCTCGGCGAGCCGCCGCAGCCGCTCCTCCGGGCCCGCGTACGTCAGCAGCGCCGCGCACAGCAGCTTCCCCGCGAGGTGCGGGGGCACGAAGTCGTCGTCCGGAGGGCCGGTCAGGTAGATCACGCCCCCGCTCGCCTCCGCCGGCCCGGCCTCGATGAGGTCCCGGTAGGTCCGCACCACCTCGGGGCCGTTCTCCGGCAGGTACAGGACGAACGCGATCGCCATGGCGGGCAGTTCGTGCAGCCGCAGGGTGATCGCGGTGGCCACGCCGAAGTTGCCGCCGCCGCCGTGCAGGGCCCAGAACAGCTCGGGGTGCTCCTCCGCGGTGGTCTCCACGACCGAGCCGTCGGCGGTCACCAGCTCCACGCCCAGCAGGTTGTCCACGGCCAGCCCACAGGTGCGGTCCAGCCAGCCGCTGCCGCCCCCCAGGACGAAGCCGCCCACCCCGGTGGTGGAGGCCCGGCCGCCGGTGGTGGCCAGGCCGTACGGGGCGCAGGCCCGGTCCAGGTGGCTCATCGTCGCCCCGCCCTCGATCCGAACCGCGCGAGCACCCGGGTGGACGGTGACCTCGTGCATCCGGCGCAGGTCGACCACCAGGGCTCCATCGCCGAGAGCGGAACCGGAGACGCTGTGCCCGCCGCCGCGCACCGCGATCTTCAGGTCCAGGTCCCTCGCGAAGCGCACGGCGGTGACCACGTCCTCCGCGCTCTCGCACTGGGCGATGACGGCGGGCCTTCGGTCGATCATCGCGTTGAAGACGGTCCGGGCCTCGTCGTAGCCCGGATCCTCCGGAGCGAACACCTCGCCGGACAGATCCTCGCGGAGCGCGGTCAGGGCCGCGCCCGCCTTCGAGAGGGGAGCCATGGCTGCCCCCTTCCAACAGACGGAGGGCATAAGACCCTTCCAGCCTAGGCCCGGAGGATCACCGGGGCGCGGTGAACACCGCGCCCGCCCGCACCGCCGTCGGGTCAGGAGCGCGCGGGCCCCTCAGCCGCCGTACGCCCCGCTCGCGGTCAGCCGCAGTGCCGTGTCGATCAGCGGAACGTGGCTGAACGCCTGCGGGAAGTTGCCCACCTGACGCTGGAGCCGCGGGTCCCACTCCTCCGCCAGCAGGCCCAGGTCGTTGCGCAGCGCCAGCAGCCGCTCGAACAGCCGCCGCGCCTCGTCCACCCGGCCGATCATCGCCAGGTCGTCGGCCATCCAGAACGAGCAGGCGAGGAAGGCCCCTTCGTCACCTTCGAGGCCGTCCACGCCGGCTTCCTCACCGGCCGTCGGGTAACGCAGGATGAAGCCGTCTGCCGTGGACAGCTCGCGCTGGATCGCCTCGATGGTGCCGATCACCCGCTTGTCGTCCGGGGGCAGGAACCCCATCTGCGGGATCAGCAGCAGCGAGGCGTCCAGCTCCTTGGACCCGTACGACTGCGTGAAGGTGTTGCGTTCCTTGTCGTAGCCCTTCTCGCACACGTCCTGGTGGATCTCGTCGCGCAGCTCCCGCCACCGCTCCAGCGGTCCGTCCGCGTCCCCGCTCTCGATCAGCTTGATCGTGCGGTCCACGGCCACCCACGCCATCACCTTCGAGTGCACGAAGTGCCGGCGCGGGCCGCGCACCTCCCAGATGCCCTCGTCCGGCTCCGACCAGTGCGTCTCCAGGTAGCGGATCAGCTTGAGCTGGAGCACCGAGGCGTAGTCGCTGCGGGCCAGGCCGGTCATGTGGCCCAGGTGGAGGGCTTCGGTGACCTCGCCGTACACGTCGAGCTGGAGCTGGCCCGCAGCGCCGTTGCCGACCCGGACCGGGCGCGAGCCCTCGTAGCCGGGAAGCCAGTCCAGCTCGGTCTCGCCGAGCTCCCGCTCGCCCGCGATCCCGTACATGATCTGCAGGTTCTCCGGGTCGCCGGCCACCGCGCGCAGCAGCCACTCGCGCCAGGCGCGGGCCTCCTCGCGGTAGCCGGTGCGCAGAAGTGAGGAGAGGGTGATGGCCGCGTCCCGCAGCCAGGTGTAGCGGTAGTCCCAGTTGCGGACCCCGCCGATCTCTTCCGGGAGGGAGGTGGTCGGCGCGGCGACGATCCCGCCCGTGGGGCCGTACGTGAGGGCCTTGAGCGTGATCAGGGAGCGGACCACGGCTTCCCGGTAGGGCCCGTGGTAGGTGCACTGGTCCACCCACTCGCGCCAGAACTCGGCGGTCGACTCCAGGGCCGCCTCGGCGTCGGGGGCCTCGGGTGCCCCGCGGTGCGAGGCCTGCCAGCTGATGCTGAAGGCGACCCGGTCGCCGGGCCCGACGGTGAAGTCCGCGTACGTCGTGAGGTCCTTGCCGTAGGTCTCCGCGTCGGTGTCCAGCCAGACCGAGTCGGGCCCGGCGACGGCCACAGTGCGTCCGTCGACCTTGTGCACCCACGGCACCACCCGCCCGTAGCTGAAGCGCATCCGCAGGGTCGAGCGCATGGGGACGCGCCCGCCGAGGCCTTCGACGATGCGGATCAGCTGCGGTGCGTGGTGCTCGCGCGGCGGCATGAAGTCGATCACCCGGACGCTGCCCCGCGGGGTGTCCCACTCGGACTCCAGCACCAGCGAGTCGCCGCGGTAGCGTCGGCGGGTGGCGCGCGGGGCCTCGGAGCCCGCCGGGAACACCGGCCCGATCCGCCAGAACCCGTGATCCTCGGTGCCGAGAATGCTCGCGAACACGGCATGGGAGTCGAAGCGGGGCAGGCACAGCCAGTCCACAGCCCCGTCCCGGCAGACCAGTGCCGCGGTCTGCATGTCCCCGATCAGTGCGTAATCCTCGATGCGCCCGGACACGTGCATCTCCAGTCGAACGGCCACGTCCGCCCCGAAGGGCGCTTGCATTGCGCGTCTGCGCGGTCTCCTGTGTGCAGGGATCCCCGCGTGAGCCCATGATTCCGTATATCGGCTCGGTTAGGCCGTCCGACGGACTGCCCGGCGGTGATGTGTGCAATATCCGAGCAGGATATGACGGCACCCTAGTGATCTTCTCCAGGCCGCGGGCAATGCCGTTGGGCCGAACGGGTGAGTCGCGCGACTGCCGCCCCGGCGCACTTCGGCGCTCTGCTACGAGCCGTCGACGGCGCGTGGCCGGAGGCAGACCGGTCCGGGCGCTGATAGGCTGGTACCCCGTGGACCGGTGGTCTGCCTGTGCGAATCAGGGGCCCCGAAACCGCAGCTTCGGCGCCCCCTGAAACCCTTCCGGATCGATGGTGGCCGGCGCTGGAAGCACCTCACTTCGCGACCACGGGAGCCCCCTCTTGGCGATGCCGCCCAAATCCATGACGACCAAGCACATCTTCGTCACCGGGGGTGTCGCTTCCTCCCTCGGCAAGGGCCTGACGGCCTCCAGCCTGGGTGCGCTCCTGAAGGCGCGCGGTCTGCGGGTCACCATGCAGAAGCTCGACCCGTACCTGAACGTCGACCCCGGCACGATGAACCCGTTCCAGCACGGTGAGGTGTTCGTCACCAACGACGGCGCGGAGACCGACCTGGACATCGGCCACTACGAGCGCTTCCTCGACGTCGACCTCGACGGCTCGGCCAACGTCACCACCGGCCAGGTGTACAACACCGTCATCGCCAAGGAGCGGCGCGGCGAGTACCTCGGCGACACCGTGCAGGTCATCCCGCACATCACCAACGAGATCAAGCACCGCATCCGCCGCATGGCGACCGACGACGTCGACGTCGTCATCACCGAGGTCGGCGGCACCGTCGGCGACATCGAGTCGCTGCCGTTCCTGGAGACCGTCCGCCAGGTCCGCCACGAGGTCGGCCGGGACAACGTCTTCGTCGTGCACATCTCGCTGCTGCCCTACATCGGCCCCTCCGGCGAGCTGAAGACCAAGCCGACCCAGCACTCCGTCGCCGCCCTGCGCAACATCGGCATCCAGCCCGACGCCATCGTGCTGCGCGCCGACCGCGACGTGCCCACCAGCATCAAGCGCAAGATCTCGCTGATGTGCGACGTGGACGAGGCGGCCGTGGTCGCGGCCATCGACGCCAAGTCGATCTACGACATTCCCAAGGTCCTGCACACCGAGGGCCTGGACGCGTATGTCGTCCGCAAGCTGGACCTGCCCTTCCGCGACGTCGACTGGACCGTCTGGGAGGACCTCCTCGACCGGGTCCACAACCCCGACCACGAGGTCAAGGTCGCGCTCGTCGGCAAGTACATCGACCTGCCCGACGCCTACCTGTCGGTGACCGAGGCGCTGCGCGCCGGCGGCTTCGCCAACAAGGCCCGCGTCCAGATCAAGTGGGTCACCTCCGACGACTGCCGGACCCCCGCCGGCGCGGCGGCCCAGCTGTCCGACGTGGACGCGATCTGCGTGCCCGGCGGCTTCGGCGACCGCGGCGTGAACGGCAAGGTCGGCGCGATCACCTACGCCCGCGAGAACAAGATCCCGCTGCTCGGCCTGTGTCTGGGCCTGCAGTGCGTGGTCATCGAGGCCGCGCGCAACCTCGCGGGTATCGAGGACGCCAACTCCACCGAGTTCGACGCCTCCACCCCGCACCCGGTCATCTCGACCATGGAGGAGCAGCTGGCCTTCGTCGAGGGCGCCGGCGACCTGGGCGGCACCATGCGCCTGGGCATGTACCCGGCGAAGCTCGCCGAGGGCTCCATCGTGCGCGAGGTCTACGGCGACGAGGCCTACGTGGACGAGCGCCACCGCCACCGCTACGAGGTCAACAACGCCTACCGCGGCGAGCTGGAGAAGAAGGCCGGCCTCGTCTTCTCCGGCACCTCCCCGGACAACAAGCTCGTCGAGTACGTCGAGTACCCGCGTGAGGTCCACCCCTACCTGGTGGCCACCCAGGCCCACCCGGAGCTGCGCTCGCGCCCGACCCGCCCGCACCCGCTGTTCGCGGGTCTGGTCAAGGCGGCCGTGGAGCGGCAGCAGGCCGCCAAGTGAGTGCCTGACCGCATAACGTAGACGGCCGGGGTACGGACAAGGATCCGTGCCCCGGTCGTCGCGCGTTGTGGAGGACTTCGGGGCATGATCATCAAGGACACGTCGGAATCCTGGGAGACACTGTCGACCCGGCGGCCCTTCCAGGGCGCCAAGACGGCGGTGGACTCCGACGAGGTCCGGATGCCGGACGGCTCGACCGCCCGCCGCGACTACCAGGTGCACCCCGGCTCGGTGTGCGTGCTCGCGCTGGACGAGGAGGGGCGGGTCCTGGTCCTCAGCCAGTACCGGCACCCGGTGCGGCGCAGGCTGTGGGAGCTGCCGGCCGGACTGCTGGACGTCCCCGGGGAGAACCCGCTGGTCGGCGCTCAGCGCGAGCTCTACGAGGAGGCGCACGTCAAGGCGGAGGACTGGCGGGTGCTGGTCGATTTCTACGCCTCGCCCGGCGGGTCGGACGAGGCGATCCGGGTCTTCCTCGCGCGCGGTGTCTCCGAGGCGGACGGCGAGCGCTACTCCGAGTCCGGCTCGGAGGAGGCGGACATGGAAGTGACCTGGGTGCCGCTGGCGGAGCTGGCCCGGGGGATCCTGGCGGGCGAGCTCGGCAACCCGGGGCTGGTAGCCGGGGTGCTGGCGCTGTCCGCCGCACTCGCCTCCGACGGCGGCGTCGACGCCCTGCGCCCGGCCCTCGCCCCGTGGCCGGCCCGCCCGTACGAGGTGTAGCCGGGCATCCCGGCCGCTATCCGGGCATCCCGGCCGGGCCGCCGCGCCCTCGGCCGGGCGGCGCGGGACCGCGGGGGACGGCGGGGCGGCTGCGTGCAGCGGCGCCCCCGCCCGTCGGCCGCGGTCCGGCCCATCCGGGGCGCCCTGCACGGCGCCGCCGGGTACCGCAGGGAAAAACCGACCATCTGCTGATCCGATTGGGGGATTTCCCCGCCGCGCTCCACACGGGCCGTCGCTCTGCGTGAACTACGCTCGCCATCCGAAGGCAGGGAGAGGAGCGGATCCGTGACGGATTTCGTCGGGCGGCGGCGTGAGCTCAAGGAGCTGCGCGAGGACATCGCGCGGACCGGGCTCGACACCCTCTCAGGCCGGAAGGCCAAGGCCCCCCGGGCGCGCGTGCTGCTCGTCGCCGGACGTCCCGGATCCGGCCGGACGGCCCTCGCGGAGACGTTCGTGCGCGAGGTCCGCGGCCAGTACCCCGACGGGGTGCTGCGGACCAGGCTCACCACTCCCGGCGGGGAGACCGTGGCGACCGAGCGGGCCCTGCGCGGCCTGCTGGCGGGGCTGGGGCACCGCACGCCGCCCGGCGCCGGTGAGGACGAGCTCAGTTCGGCCCTGCGCACCGCGCTCCACGAGCGGCGGGCGATCATCCTGATCGACGACGCGGCCGATCCGCACCAGGTCGACGCCTTGCTTCCGGACACCCCCGAATGCCTGGTCGTCGTCACCGCGGAGGGCCCGCTCACCGGCATCCCCGACGTGCGCCCCTGCACCCTCGGCGGCCTGGACACCGTCTCCGCCGTCGGGATGCTCGCCCGCCGTATCGGCGACACCCGCATCACCACCGACCCGCGGGCCGTGGAGTCCCTGGCCGAGGCGTGCGGGGGCCAGCCGGCCGCCCTGGAACTCGCCGGCGGCTGGCTCGCGGCCCGGCCCAAGGCCGCCGTCTCCGACCTGGCCAAACAGCTCCACGACATGCCCGCCGGCGCCGGCGGGCCGCTCGGCCGCGCCTTCCGGCTCGTCTACGACTCGCTGCCGCAGCCCGCCCAGCGCACCCTGCGCCTGCTCTTGCTCGCCCCCGCAGGCCTCGTCGATTCGCACACCGCCTCCGCGCTGGCCGGCTGCTCCGTGGCCGCCGCCCAGTCCACACTGGACGACTTCGCCGGTCTGGGACTCGTCCGGCACGCCTCCGACGGGCTGTTCCTGCTGCCCGGCTGCCTCACCCCGATGCTCCGGGCGCTGCTGGAGGCCAAGGAGCGTCCTGCCGAGGTCCAGCTGGCCCGGGCCCGGATGCTGGAGCGCACCGTCCGGCTGCTGCACTCGTGCCGGGCCATGGCGGCGGCCGAGGGCGACGGCCTCGACGGCGAACTCCAGGAGCTGCTGGACGGCCTCCCGCGCGCCCTGCGGTTCCCCGACCGGCGGGCCGCCGCCGTCTGGCTGGACACCCGGCTCCCGGCACTCTCGGCCGCGGCCTCCCTGGCGGTGGCCGACGGCGAGCTGGACACCCTGGCCCGCCGGCTGGTCGCCGCCCTCGTGCGGGCCCTCGCGGACCACCGCGGCACCACGGAGGCCGCCCCCGAGCTCTACGGGCTGCACCGCTTGGTCCTGGACGTGGCGGAGCGCCGCGGTCTGCACCGGGAACAGGCCGCGGCCCTGCTGAACCTGGCCGACCTGGACGCCGAGACCGGCCGCACCCAGGAGGCCCTGGAGCGCTACCGGGCCGCCCTGGATGCGGGCCGGGCCGCGAACGACCCGTACGCGACGGGCCGCGCGATGGAATCCGTAGGCGGGGCGTACCAGGAGCTGGCCGACTGGCACCGGGCCTCCGATTGGTTCGGCCGCGCGCTCGCCCAGGCCCTCTCGCGCGGGGAGCGCGCGGACGAGGCCCGGCTGTACGGGCGGCTCGGCAACGTCCACACGTACGCGGGCCGGTACGGGGACGCGCTGCGCAGCTGGCGGGCCGCCGCCGCGGGCTACCGGAAACTGGCCGATGTCCCGGGCCAGGCCAAGGCGTTGAGTGAGATGGCGCGGATCCAGGAGTACGCCGGTCGGCCCGAGGAATCCCTGCACACCTGCCGCGAGGCGGTGGAGCTGGCGCGCCGGGCCGGCGACCAGCGACTTCAGGCCGCGCTGCAGGTCCGGCTGGCCGACACGCTGGACCGGCTCGGGGACCCCGCGGCCGCGAGACTGCACCGCTCCGCCGCGGACAGATTGCTCGGAGATGACCCCGCCGCCTGCGAAATCCGTAGTGGATCCGACTGAGATTATTGGTTTGCAAGGCTAGACAGCGACTCATCCTTCATTAAACTGGGTTCACCACGCCATCTCGTGGTGCATCCCGTTGCGCACTCTTGTGGGCGGGTATGTATGGAAGTGCCCTGTTATTTCCCCCTGAGTCAAGGACCGTGATCGACGATGAAGGTCGGCATCCCCCGCGAGGTCAAGAACAACGAGTTCCGGGTCGCCATCACGCCCGCCGGCGTGCATGAGCTGGTCCGGGGCGGCCACCAGGTCTTCATCGAGCAGAACGCCGGCGTCGGCTCCTCGATCACGGACGCCGAGTACGTCGCGGCCGGCGCGGAGATCCTCGCCACCGCCGACGAGGTCTGGGCCACTGCCGACCTGCTGCTGAAGGTCAAGGAGCCGATCGCGGAGGAGTACCACCGCCTCCGCAAGGACCAGACCCTCTTCACGTACCTTCACCTGGCAGCCTCCCGCGAGTGCACGGACGCCCTGCTGGAGTCCGGTACCACCGCCATCGCCTACGAGACGGTCGAGCTCGCCAACCGCGCGCTCCCGCTGCTCGCCCCGATGTCCGAGGTTGCGGGCCGGCTGGCCCCGCAGGTCGGCGCCTACCACCTGATGCGCTCGGCCGGCGGCCGCGGCGTCCTCCCCGGCGGCGTCCCCGGCACCCACGCCGGCGAGTGCGTTGTCATCGGCGGCGGCGTCTCCGGCTGGAACGCCGCGCAGATCGCCATCGGCATGGGCTTCCACGTGACCCTGCTCGACAAGGACATCAACAAGCTCCGCGAGGCCGACAAGATCTTCGGCACGAAGATCAAGACGATCGTCTCCAACGCCTTCGAGCTGGAGAAGGCCGTCATCGAGGCAGACCTCGTCATCGGCGCCGTCCTGATCCCGGGTGCGAAGGCCCCGAAGCTGGTCACCAACGAGCTCGTCGCCAAGATGAAGCCCGGAAGTGTACTTGTCGACATCGCGATCGACCAGGGTGGCTGCTTCGAGGACTCGCGTCCGACCACCCACGCCGAGCCGACCTTCCAGGTCCACAACTCGGTCTTCTACTGCGTCGCCAACATGCCGGGCGCGGTGCCGAACACCTCCACCTACGCGCTGACCAACGCCACGCTGCCCTACATCGTGCAGCTCGCGAACCTCGGCTGGGTCGAGGCGCTGCGCCGTGACCCCGCGCTCGCGCTGGGCCTCAACACCCATGATGGCCAGGTCGTTTACGGTCCGGTCGCCGAGGCCCACGGTCTCCAGACCCTTGAGCTCGGCACGCTGCTCGGCTGACCCGTCAACGACTGACGTCAATCTCACGTATCCGGCCGGACCTTGCCCGCAAGGTCCGGCCGGACGTGTTTGCCGACCGCCCCGAGATTCCGCTCAACTCGCCTCGAACGTAAGCCTTTAACCCTTTCGCGCACCCGCGAAACTTCGCAGCGACAGCTCGGACGCCCTTGACAGAGCGGTGTTCGGTTGCCGACACATCGTGCCGGGTCCGGCGGATTGTGTTGCCGCTGAGTGGTGACACGCCATAGAGTCGCCAACCGTCGGCATGGTGCCACGCTGACCTATCGATAAGTGTCCTGGTCACGTCCGAGGAGGTAAGACGACTTGTGAATGAGTCGACATTTACTCCTGGGGGTGGTGGAGCAGGCGTCCCTGAGCGGGGCCAGAGTCCTGCCGGGCTCGAAGCTGTCGGCTCCGTCGCAGTACGCACCTTCGCAAACCACCAGCACATGACGACGCCCCAAAAGAGCATGGACGGCCTAGACGTGAACTCCAGGGCCGGCGACCTGAGCGGCGACACGCCCACGGGATTCGCCGACTACGACAATGTGCCCGAGGGGCACTTCTACGACCCCGACGCGGAGTACGAACCGGACCCCGAGTACGCGGCCACCCTCGCCCCCGACGCTGCCCGCCAGCGCCGTGAGCGGATCGGCCCGACCGGACGCCCGCTCCCGTACTTCCCGATCCCGGGTCCGCTGACCGACCACGGTCCGGCAAAGATCATCGCGATGTGCAACCAGAAGGGCGGCGTGGGCAAGACCACGTCGACCATCAACCTGGGTGCCGCGCTGGCCGAGTACGGGCGCCGCGTGCTGCTCGTCGATTTCGACCCGCAGGGCGCGCTGTCCGTGGGTCTCGGCGTGAACCCGATGGAACTCGACCTGACGGTCTACAACCTGCTCATGGAGCGGGGCATGTCGGCCGACGAGGTGCTGCTCAAGACGGCGGTCCCCAACATGGACCTGCTGCCGAGCAACATCGACCTGTCCGCTGCGGAAGTGCAGTTGGTCAGCGAGGTCGCGCGCGAGTCCACCCTGCAGCGGGCCCTGAAGCCCCTGATGGCCGACTACGACTACATCGTGATCGACTGTCAGCCCTCGCTCGGTCTGCTCACCGTGAACGCCCTGACGGCGGCTCACAAGGTCATCGTCCCGCTGGAGTGCGAGTTCTTCGCGCTACGCGGCGTGGCGCTGCTGACCGAGACGATCGAGAAGGTGCAGGAGCGGCTCAACCCCGAGCTGGAGCTCGACGGCATCCTCGCCACCATGTACGACTCCCGCACGGTGCACAGCCGCGAGGTGCTGGCGCGCGTCGTCGAGGCCTTCGACGACCACGTCTACCACACGGTCATCGGCCGGACGGTGCGCTTCCCGGAGACCACGGTCGCCGGCGAGCCGATCACGACGTACGCGTCCAACTCCGTCGGCGCCGCCGCCTATCGCCAGCTGGCCAGGGAGGTGCTCGCCCGGTGTCACGCCGAGTGAGTCTGCCCGGCGCCGACGAACTGTTCCGTACGACCGGGGGGATGGCGCTCCAGTCGTCCTCGCCGCGCCGCGGGGCCGACGAGGCGCCCGCCGCGGAACACTCGGCCGCTCCGGCCGGGGGCACGTCGGGAGCGGGCCGCAGCCGGGAGGCTGAGGCCGGTACGGACACAGGTGGCCCCGTGGTGGGGCAGCCGAGGCGGGCGCAGGAAGGTTCTGCCAGTCCGGCCGGGCCGACCCCCGGGGCGGCAGCCGCCCCGGCCGGGGCGACCCGGCGGGGCAAGGGCCAGGGCCGCGGCGCCAACCGGCGGCCCAGCGGCCGGGAGCGGCACGACGAGAAGATCACGGTCTACGTCTCCGCCGAGGAGTTGATGGACCTGGAGCACGCGCGGCTGGTGTTGCGCGGAGAGCACGGCCTGGCCGTCGACCGCGGCCGCATCGTCCGCGAGGCGGTGGCGGTCGTCCTCGCCGACCTGGAGTCCCGCGGGGACGCCAGCATCCTGGTCCGCCGCCTCCGCGGCCGCTGACCGCCGGTCCGCGGCGCACGGCGCCGCGTCCGGAGCGCGCCGAGGGGCCGCCGGCTCCGCCGCCGGTCACGCCCGGCCGGCGGGCCGTCCGCCCCCGGGCTCGGCCCGCGGCCCGCCGGGGCGGGAAAACGTTCGGGCAGGGCCTAGGCTTCCTGTGGCCGACCTGCCGTTCCTCCCGTACCCACCTGGACCGCCATGCCCCACCGCCACGACGCCGCCCGCCCGGCCCGCCGGAGCCTGGGGCGCGGGCCCGGCGCGGCCGCCGGGGCCCCGGCGGCCGACCCGGAGGTGCCGGAGGCCGCAGCGGCCACCGGCGGGCCCGGGCGCGCGGATCCGGCCCAGCCCGCCGAGGGGCCGGCCGCGGAGCCGGCGGGCCGGGGCGAGGAGCCCGCGCCCGGAGCGGGAAGCGGTACCGGGGGCGACGGGCGGTTCACGCTGCGGCTGGACAACTTCGAAGGGCCCTTCGACCTGCTCCTCCAGCTGATCTCCCGGCACAAGCTCGACGTCACCGAAGTCGCCCTGTCCAAGGTCACCGACGAGTTCATGACGTACATCCGGGCCATGGGGCCCGACTGGGACCTCGACCAGACCACCGAGTTCCTCGTGGTCGCCGCCACCCTGCTCGACCTGAAGGCCGCCCGGCTGCTGCCGGCGGCCGAGGTCGAGGACGAGGCCGACCTCGCCCTCCTGGAGGCCCGGGACCTGCTCTTCGCGCGCCTGCTCCAGTACCGCGCGTACAAGCAGATCGCCGAGATCTTCGAGCGGCGAGCGGAGAGCGAGGGCCGTCGCTATCCCCGGACGGTGGGGTTGGAGCCGCACCACGCCGACCTGCTTCCCGACGTCGTCATCAGCATCGGAGCGGAGGGGTTCGCCCGGCTCGCCGTCAAGGCCATGCAGCCCAGGGCCAAGCCCCAGGTGTACGTGGACCACATCCACGCGCCCCTCGTCAGCGTGCGCGAGCAGGCCGGGCTGGTGGTGCGGATGCTGAAGGCGCGCGGCGAGGCCACCTTCCAGGAACTCACCGAGGACGCCGAGGACACCCTCACCGTCGTGGCGCGCTTCCTGGCCCTGCTGGAGCTCTACCGGGAGAAGGCGGTCGCCCTCGACCAGGAGGAGGCCCTGCGGACCCTCACCGTCCGCTGGAGCGGCGGGGACGGCGACGGCATGCCGACCGTGACCGACGAGTTCGACCAGATCGTGGAGGCGAAGGATTGAGCAGCGACGCCGGCGCGGTCGCCGAGCTGGAACTGAAGCCCGCCCTGGAGGCCGTCCTCATGGTCGTGGACGAGCCCGCGACCGAGGCGCACCTCGCCAAGGTGCTGGAGCGCACCCCGCGCGAGGTCGCGACCGCGCTGCGCGAGCTCGCCGACGAGTACACCACCGCGGGCAGGGGCTTCGAGCTGAGGCTCGTCGCGGGCGGGTGGCGCTTCTACACCCGGGCGCAGTACGCCCCGGCCGTCGAGGGCTTCGTCCTGGACGGCCAGCAGGCCCGGCTCACCCAGGCGGCCCTGGAGACCCTGGCGGTGGTCGCGTACCGCCAGCCGGTGAGCCGGTCGCGGGTCTCCGCGGTGCGCGGAGTCAACTGCGACGGGGTCATGCGGACCCTCCTCCAGCGCGGTCTGGTGGCGGAGGCGGGGACGGAACCCGAAACAGGTGCGATCCTGTACAGGACGACGAACTACTTTCTGGAGCGGATGGGCCTGCGCGGCCTGGACGAGCTCCCGGAGCTCGCGCCCTTCCTCCCCGAGGCGGACGCGATCGAAGCCGAGACGCAGGAAGGTGTGCCGTCGTTCGATCCGGACGCACCGGACACCGATGAAGACGACAAGACGACGGAACTTTGATGCGAAGCAGCGGCAACGGCAACGGTGGCAACAGGAACAGCGGCGGAGGCTCCGGCGGCGGGCGCGGTGGCGCCCGGGGCGGCAGCCAGGGCGGCGGCTACCGCGGGGGCTCCGGCGGCGGTGGCGGCCACCGGGGAGGGTCCGGCGGTTCGGGCAGCGGTGGCGGCGGCTACCGCGGCGGCCAGGGCGGCGGCCAGGGAGGCTCGCGCGACCGTGACCGCGACCAGGCGCCGCAGCGGCCCCGCAACCCCCGTCCGGAGGAGCGCCGCTACGACGTGGGTCCCGAGGGCGAGCGCACTCGCGGCGCCCGCGGCGCGGCCGCGCGCGGCGGCGCCAAGGGCGGTCCCAAGGCCCCCAGGACGCCCGGCGTCGGTGGCGCCGGCGGCCCGCGCCGCGGTCCGGGCAGCCGCAGCGGCCAGTCCCGGCCGCGCGAGCTGGACGCGCGCATCGAGGAGCGCGTGCGCGACCGGTACGCCGACAAGCCCGTGATCAAGACGCCGAAGACCTTCCCGGGCGCCGAGCAGGAGGGGGAGCGCCTGCAGAAGGTCCTCGCCCGGGCCGGCATGGGCTCGCGCCGCGCCTGCGAGGAGCTCATCGAGCAGGCCCGCGTCGAGGTCAACGGCGAGATCGTCACCGAGCAGGGCAAGCGCGTCCAGCCCAAGGACGAGATCAAGGTCGACGGCCTGACCGTCGCCACCCAGTCGTACCTGTTCTTCGCGCTGAACAAGCCGGCCGGTGTCGTCTCCACCATGGAGGACCCGGACGGCCGCCAGTGCCTGGGCGACTACGTCACCAACCGTGAGACGCGGCTGTTCCACGTCGGCCGGCTGGACACCGAGACCGAGGGCATCATCCTGCTCACCAACCACGGTGAGCTGGCCCACCGCCTCACGCACCCGAAGTACGGCGTGCAGAAGACCTACGTCGCCGCGATCACCGGCAACCTGCCGCGCGATATCGGCAAGCGGCTCAAGGACGGCATCGAGCTGGAGGACGGCTGGGCGCGCGCCGACAACTTCCGCGTCGTCGACCAGGTGGGCAAGAACTACATGGTCGAGGTGACCCTCCACGAGGGCCGCAAGCACATCGTCCGCCGCATGCTGTCCGAGGCGGGCTTCCCCGTCGACAAGCTCGTCCGGACCTCCTTCGGTCCCATCGAGCTGGGCGACCAGAAGTCCGGCTGGCTGCGCCGCCTGACCAACACCGAGGTCGGCATGCTGATGCGCGAGGTCGGTCTGTAAGGACCCCGCCCGGTGCGCGAGGTCGGTCTGTAAGGACCCCGCCCGGACCCGCTCCACGAGAAGCCCGCAGTGCCCACGGCACCGCGGGCTTTTCGCTTGCCCAGGCCCCGCCCTCCTGTTTATAGTCACAATGACTATTAAGGGAGGTGGGGCGGGCATGACCGGGACCTTGAGCTGGAGCGAGGTGCTCGGGTTCGCCACGGGCGCCCTGTGCGTCTGGCTGGTGGCCCGTCAGCACATCGCCAACTGGCCGATCGGCATCGCCAACAACGTCTTCTTCAAGCCGCCGCACGCCGGCCACCACCACCTGGTGCGCACCGCCCAGGACCGCTGCGAGCGGCTGACCGTGCTGGTCTGCGCCGCCTCCGTGGAATCGGTGCCGCTCGCCGACCGCGGCGCCTGGATGCGCGAGGCCCACCCGGACGCGGACGTCGTCGGAGCCGCCGACCCGGGCGCCACGTGGGCGGACCTCTCCTTCACGTCGCAGGAGTTCCCCGTGATCGCCCGCCGCCAGGACGCGGCGGAGGAACGGGCCGCACGCGTCGGCTCCCCGGTGCTGGTCTGCGACACCGACTCCTTCGCCACCGGCATCTGGCACGAGCGGTACACGGACGGCCGCAGCGCGGAGGTCGAGCGGATCGCCGCGCTCACCCGCCGACACCTGTACCTGCTCACCGAGGACACCGACGTGCCCTTCGAGGACGACGGGCTGCGCGACGGCCCCGAGCTCAGCCCCTGGATGACCCGGCGCTTCCGCGAGGAGCCGGCGGCGACCGGACGGCGCCTCCGGTCCGTGCCCGGCGACCGCCGGGAGCGGCTGGCCACGGCCGTGGCAGCCGTGGACGGACTGCTCGCCGAAGGCTGGCGGTTTGCCGACCCCCTCCCGGAGAACCGATGAGCGGGGCGGCGCGCCCGGGCTATGACCCGTACGCCTTCCAGCCGTTCGCGGTGACCGTCGACCTCGCCGTGTTCACCGTGCGCGGCGGCGCCCTGCACGTGCTGCTGATCCGGCGCGGCCAGGAGCCGTACGCCGGGTCCTGGGCTCTGCCCGGCGGGTTCGTCCTGCCGCGGGAGTCCGCCGAGACGGCCGCCCGGCGCGAACTGGCCGAGGAGACCGGCCTGCCCGGGCGGACCGTGGCGGACCTGCACCTGGAGCAGCTGCGCACCTACAGCGAGCCGGACCGCGATCCCCGGATGCGGGTGGTCTCGGTGGCCTTCACGGTCCTCGTCCCGGATCTGCCCGAACCGGCCGCCGAGGGCGGCGGGGACGCGGCGCAGGCCCGCTGGCTGCCGCTGGGAGAGGCTCCCGACCTTGCCTTCGACCACGCGGTGATCCTGGCGGACGCACGCGAGCGGATCCGCTCGAAGCTGGAGTACACCTGCCTGGCCACCGCCTTCTGCCCGCCCGAGTTCACCCTCGGGGAGCTGCTGGCCGTGTACGAGACCGTCTGGGGCACCGCCCTGGACCGCCCCAACTTCCGCCGCAAGGTCCTGGCGACCCCCGGTTTCGTCGAGGCCGTACCGGGCGCCGCCCGGCTCACCGGAGGCCGCGGCAAACCGGCCGCCCTCTACCGGGCCGGTCCGGCGACCGCCCTCCATCCCCCCCTGCTCCGACCGGAAGGACCCACCCGATGACGAAGCGAGCCGCCACCGGCGCGCTGGTCGGCCTGGCCCTCGGCGACGCCCTGGGCTTCCCGACCGAGTTCAACGACGTTCCCGCGATCCTCGCCAAGACGGGCCCCTGGCGCGAGATGCGCCTGCCCCGCCCGGCGATCGTCACGGACGACACCCAGATGACCCTCGCCCTGGCGCGCGGCATCCGGACCGCGGCGGACCGAGGACGCATAGGCCCGCTGCGGCTGACCCGCCCGGTCCGCGAGGAGTTCGTCGACTGGTACCACTCGCCGGAGAACAACCGGGCGCCCGGCAACACCTGCCTGCGGGCCTGCCACCTGCTGAACGACCCGCAGCGCGACTGGCGCGACGCCAGCCAGACCGGCTCGAAGGGCTGCGGTGCGAACATGCGGGTGGCTCCCGTCGGGCTGGTGCCCGGCTGGACCGACGAGGAACGGGCCGGCGCGGCACAGCTGCAGTCCGCCCTCACCCACGGCCACCCGACGGCGCTCGCCGCCTCCGACCTGACGGCGCGGGCGGTGCACCTGCTGGCCCTGGGCACCGAGGTGACCGGCCTCGTCGGGCTGCTGCGCTCGTACGCCCTGGAGAACCGCACCCGGTACCACGAGCGCTGGCTCGGCGACCTGTGGATGCGCACCGCGAGCGACGCCACCCCGGAGTCCTTTATCGCGCGGGGCTGGGACGAGTGCCTGGCGGTGCTGGACCGGCTCGCGGCGGCGCTGCGTTCCCCGTCCCCGGAGACCGACCCCTGCCTGACCACCGGCGAGGGCTGGATCGCCGAGGAGGCCCTCGCCACCGCCCTGCAGTGCTTCCTGCTCTTTCCCGACGAACCCCTGACGGCCCTGCGGCGCGCCGCCTGCACCAAGGGCGACTCCGACTCCATCGCCTGCCTCGCCGGAGCCTTCGCCGGCGCTCACCTCGGGGCGGACGCCTGGCCGCGCGCATGGGAGGGGCGCATCGAGTACCGGGACGAGATCCTGGCCTTCGGGACCCTCTGGGACGCCTGACCCACGCCGGACCCTACCCGGCTGACGCGCGCCGGGCGCGGGCGAGGAAGTCCTCCACCCGGGCGCGATCCGGTGCCTCGGGCAGGGGGCTGCCGGCCAGGGCGTCCTCCGTCTCCTCCTGCAGGCGGGTCATCCAGGTGCCGGCCTCGTCCCAGGTGAGTTCACCGCGGCGGACGGCGAGCAGGCGGTCGCGGTACGGGCCCGCGTCGATGCTCAGGAGGCCGGTGCGCAGCAGGTCGCGGCAGGACAGCAGCAGGCGCAGCAGGTGCATGGCGTGCTTCCAGCGAGGTGCGCCGTGGAGGCGGACGTCCGCCAGGAGCTTGCCGTGCTGGGAGGCCGCGTACCGGCTGAAGCTGGTGTGGACCCGGCGGGAGAGGAAGGCCCCGCGCAGGTCGAGCAGCTCCCGGCCGACCGGGTCGACGTGCTCCACCAGCGGCGAGTGCAGGCACTCCAGGATGTTCGGGTTGGCCCGCAGGCCGAGTTCGCAGAAGCGTTCGAACTCCCAGGAGAACTCCTCCTCCCGGGGCCCCTCGACGTGCGTGGGGGGCTTCTCGAACCGCCAGAACAGCGGTGTCGGGGCGAGGTAGACACCACGCCGGTCCGTGTCGCTGGTCTCCGTGGCCAGCCCGAACGCCCGGGATCCCATCACGCACCGGTAGATCGTGTGGTCGCGTACCAGCGTCAGATCGTCCATCCCGGGAGCCTACGACGGGGCACACCCGCCCTGCCGGACAGTTTTCACCGGCCGGCAGGGCTTGGGGGGTGCCGCGCGGCTACGCGAGCGTGATGTTGCCGTCCGCCGCGACGGTGATCTTCTTCTCGGCCAGCCCCTTGGTGGCCGGTCCCTTGACCACCGAGCCGTCCGTGACCTTGAACTCGCTGCCGTGGCAGGGGCAGTCGATGGTGCCGTCGGCCACCTTGTTCACCAGGCAGCCCTGGTGGGGGCAGACGGCGGTGAAGCAGCGGTAGGAGCCCGCCGTGGGCTGCGTCACCACGACCTTCTCGCCCTGGATGACCTTGCCGCCGCCCACCGGCACGTCCGCTGCCTTGGCGATGGCCTTGCCGCCGCCGGCGCCGCCGGTCGCGGACGCGTCGGCGGGGGCGGAGCCCGCGGGCGGGGTGGCGGCGTTGGGCTCGCCCGACGAGGCCTGCCCGCCGTCACCGCCGCCGCTGCCGCATGCGGTGAGCGCACCGCCGGCCAGTGCGGCCGCACCGGCCACCAGTACCTTGCGCCGGGCGGTCTGCGTCAGGTCGCTCATCAGTCTCTCCTCGCTGTGCGGCTGGTTCGGCGTGCAGCATCCTGGCCCGCGGCCGGCCTCAGGTGAAGCCTGCCGCGCCCGTTTCACGAGTCCCGCTGCCACGGTGCCAGTGAGACGGGTGTGCCAGGTGTGCGTACGACCTCCCACACGTGGACGACGGCGTCCCGGTTCAGCGGTCCGAAAACATGTGGGAAACGATCACCGGATTCACCCTCCCGGCGGACCTCCGCGGTCAGCGCGTCCTCGTCGAGCTCGACCGCGAGCAGGGTCCCCGGCTGTTCCCGGTAGTGCCTCTCGGCGATACCGAGCGCCGTCGCGCGGTCCGCCGAACAGTGCACGAACCCGGCGGAGTCGAGTGAGGGCGGGGAGTAGGGGCGCCCGGGGGCGGCGGTCCAGTCGGCGAGCGGGACGATGTGGAAGATCATGGGGTTCGTTCTACCGCAGCGGCCGCGGGTCCGGCCGCCGTCCCACAAGGCGGGCGGCCGGACCCGCGCGGCGTACCGTCTGGCTACCCTGAGTCAGAACCTGTCGTCACGCACCCCGTGGAGCGCCCCGTGAGAACCGCCGTCGTCATCGGAACCGGACTGATCGGCACCTCCGCGGCGCTCGCGCTGACAGCCCGCGGGGTCACCGTGCACCTCGCCGACCACGATCCGGACCGGGCCCGCACCGCCGCCGCCCTCGGGGCCGGCACCGACGAGCCCGCGCAGGAGCAGGTCGACCTCGCGATCGTCGCCGTACCGCCGGCCCACGTCGCCGCGACCCTGGCCGACCTCATAGGGCGCGGCGCGGCGCGGGCCTACGTCGACGTGGCCAGCGTCAAGGGCGGGCCGCGGCGCGAACTGGCCGCGCTCGGCGTGGACGCCACCGCGTACATCGGCACGCACCCGATGGCGGGCAAGGAGCAGTCGGGGCCGCTCGCCGCGACGGCGGACCTCTTCGAAGGCCGCCCCTGGGTGCTCACCCCGACCCGTGAGACCGACCACGAGGTGCTCAACCTCGCCCTGGAACTCGTCGCGCTGTCCCGGGCCGTACCGGTGGTGATGGACGCGGACGCCCATGACCGGGCCGTCGCGCTCGTCTCGCACACCCCCCAGCTCGTCTCCAGCATGGTCGCGGCCCGGTTGGAGGAGGCCGACGAGACGGCGGTACGGCTGTGCGGTCAGGGCATCCGCGACGTGACCCGCATCGCGGCCTCCGACCCGCGGATGTGGGTGGAGATCCTGTCGGCCAATCCGGGACCGGTCGCCGACGTCCTCGCCGGGATCGCCGCCGACCTGGAGGAGACCGTCGACGCCCTGCGCAGCCTCCAGTCCGCTGATGTGGACAAGCGCCGCGGCGGCGCCGCTGGCATCGAGGACGTGCTGCGTCGCGGGAACGCGGGCCGCGTACGGGTCCCGGGCAAGCACGGAGCGGCGCCCACCGTCTACGAGACCGTGGCCGTGCTGATCAGCGACCAGCCGGGCGAGCTGGCGAGGATCTTCGCCGACGCCGGCCGCGCGGGCGTCAACATCGAGGACGTGCGGATCGAGCACGCGACGGGCCAGCAGGCCGGCCTCGTCCAACTCATGGTCGAGCCGAGGTCCGCCGCCGTCCTCACGGCCGAGCTGCGGGAACGGGGCTGGGCCCTGCGCACCTCCTGAGTCCCGGGGGCCGGGAAGGCACGGGCGGGGCGGGGTGCGCAGGGGGTCTCATGGCGGCCGGGGCGGGTGAGCCCGGACTGACCGGCACGACACTCCCTGGGGCCCGGTAACCTTGCAGAGGGGCGCTTTGCCGCGCCCTGACACGCACGCGCAACCAGGAAGGTGCCCGCACCGTGGAAACCGCAGCTCCGTCCGCCGTGATCGTCGCCATCGACGGTCCCTCCGGCACGGGCAAGTCCAGCACCTCCAAGGCCGTGGCCGCCAAGCTCGGGCTGCGCTACCTGGACACCGGTGCCCAGTACCGGGCCATCACCTGGTGGATGATCTCCAACGGGGTCGACACCGACGACGCGCAGGCCGTGGCGGTCGCCGCCGGCAAGCCCTCCATCGTGTCCGGCACCGACCCGGCCGCCCCCACCATCACGGTGGACGGCCTGGACGCCGCCGGTCCCATCCGGACCCAGGAGGTCACCTCCCGGGTCAGCGCCGTCAGCGCGGTCCCCGAGGTGCGCACGCTCATCACCGAGCTCCAGCGATCCATCGCCGCCGAGGCGGCCCGCGACGCGGACGGGATCGTCGTCGAGGGCCGGGACATCGGCACCACCGTCCTGCCCGACGCCGACCTGAAGATCTTCCTGACGGCGTCCGCCGAGGCGCGGGCCGCCCGGCGCAGCGGAGAGCTCCGAGGCAAGGAGGCCGCCGACCTCGCGGCCACCAAGGCGGCGCTGATCAAGCGCGACGCCGCGGACTCCGGTCGCAAGACCTCCCCGCTGGCCAAGGCCGGCGACGCCGTCGAGGTCGACACCACCGAGCTCACGCTTGACCAGGTGATCGAGTGCGTCGTGACGCTCGTGGAAGAGAAGCGGGCGGGCCGCAAGTGAGCCGAGCGCCCTCCCTCAAGGGTGCGGCGGTCGGCAGGCGCATCGGAATCGGCCTCATGTACGGGCTGTGGAAGCCGCGCGTGCTGGGCGCCTGGAAGGTGCCCGCCTCGGGTCCCGTCATCCTCGCCGTGAATCACACGCACAACATCGACGGCCCCATGGTGATGGGCACCGCGCCCCGCCCCCTGCACTTCCTGATCAAGAAGGAAGCGTACGTGGGCCCGCTCGGCCCCTTCCTGGACGGCATCGGGCAGGTCAAGGTCGACCGCTCCGGCGCCGACCGGGCGGCGATAGGCCGCGCCCTCGCCGTGCTCGACCAGGGCGGGGCCCTCGGGATATTTCCCGAGGGCACCCGGGGCGAGGGCGACTTCGCCTCGCTGCGCGCGGGACTCGCGTACTTCGCGGTCCGCAGTGGCGCGCCTATCGTGCCCGTCGCGGTTCTCGGCAGCGCCGAGGACCGCGGCCGCCTGATCTCCGGGCTGCCGCCCTTCAAGAGCCGGGTCGACGTCGTCTTCGGCTCGGCCTTCGACGCCGGGGACGGCAGTGGCCGCCGTACCCGCACCGCACTGGACCAGGCCACCGTACGCATCCAGGACCGGCTGACCGCCCACCTGGCCGACGCCAAGCGCCTGACCGGGCGCTGAGCGAGACTTGACCTAGTAGTGGAACCGCGCTGCGCGGGCACCACCGATCACCACGAACGACGAGGAACGGACTTCATGAACGACCAGCACGACCACGGAGCGCTTGGCGATGCCGAGTACGCGGAGTTCATGGAGCTCGCCGCGGAAGAGGGCTTCGACCTCGAAGAGGTCGAAGGCGCCATCGGGGAGGCGGGTCACGGCCCGCTGCCCGTCCTCGCCGTCGTGGGCCGCCCCAACGTAGGCAAGTCGACCCTGGTGAACCGCATCATCGGCCGCCGCGAGGCGGTCGTCGAGGACAAGCCGGGCGTCACCCGCGACCGCGTCACCTACGAGGCCGAGTGGGCCGGCCGGCGCTTCAAGGTCGTCGACACTGGCGGCTGGGAGCAGGACGTCCTCGGCATCGACGCCGCCGTCGCCGCCCAGGCCGAGTACGCCATCGAGTCCGCCGATGCGGTCGTCTTCGTCGTGGACGCCAAGGTCGGCGCCACCGACAGCGACGAGGCCGTCGTCAAGCTGCTCCGCAAGGCCAAGAAGCCGGTCGTCCTGTGCGCCAACAAGGTCGACGGACAGAGCGGCGAATCCGACGCCGCCTCGCTGTGGTCGCTGGGCCTGGGCATGCCGCACCCGGTCTCCTCGCTGCACGGCCGCGGCACCGGCGACATGCTGGACGCCGTCCTCGACGTCCTGCCCGAAGCCCCCGAGCAGACCTTCGGCGGCGTCGCCCCCGGCGGCCCGCGCCGCATCGCGCTGATCGGCCGCCCCAACGTCGGCAAGTCTTCGCTGCTCAACAAGGTTGCGAAGGAGAACCGGGTCGTCGTCAACGAGCTGGCCGGCACCACCCGCGACCCGGTCGACGAACTGATCGAGCTCGGCGGCGTCACCTGGAAGTTCGTCGACACCGCCGGTATCCGCAAGAAGGTCCACCTCCAGCAGGGCGCCGACTACTACGCCTCGCTGCGCACCGCCGCGGCCGTCGAGAAGGCGGAGGTGGCGGTCATCCTGATCGACACCACCGAGACCATCAGCGTCCAGGACCAGCGCATCATCACCATGGCCGTCGAGGCCGGCCGTGCGATCGTCATCGCCTACAACAAGTGGGACGAGCTCGACGAGGAGCGCCGCTACTACCTCGAGCGCGAGATCGAGACCGAGATGCAGCAGGTCTCCTGGGCGCCGCGGGTCAACGTCTCGGCGCTCACCGGCCGGCACATGGAGAAGCTGGTCCCGGCGATCGAGACCGCCCTCGCGGGCTGGGAGACGCGCGTGCCCACCGGTCGGCTGAACGCCTTCCTCGGTGAGGTCGTCGCCGCCCACCCGCACCCGATCCGCGGCGGCAAGCAGCCCCGCATCCTGTTCGGTACCCAGGCGGGGAGCAAGCCGCCGCGGTTCGTCCTCTTCGCCTCCGGCTTCCTGGAGCACGGCTACCGGCGCTTCATCGAGCGCCGCCTGCGCGAGGAGTTCGGCTTCGAGGGCACCCCGATCCACATCTCGGTGCGGGTGCGCGAGAAGCGCGGCGCCCAGTACAAGAAGAAGAAGTAGCCGCGGTCCGGGGTCAGTAGCCCCGGCGCGGAGCGGGCGGCAGGGCCGCCGGGAGGTGTGTCATCCCGGTCTGGTGCTGCCGCCCGTCCGCGTATCCGAGGCCGCCCGCGTACGAGTAGGCCGGCTGGGTCTGGGGCTGCGACGGCGCCTGCGAGCCGTGGAAGGGCTGCCATTCGGACCGCTGCCACGGTGAGGCGCTCCAGCCGCTGCCGTACGTGCCGCCGGTGTGGCCGCCCCCGTACGAGAAGGCCGTGAACCCGAGGTCCTCCTCACCCGTACGGTCGCCCGGCAGGGCCCGGAAGGCGCGCAGGTACTCCGAGTACAGCGTGTCGTAGATCGGGGTGTGCGAGACGGCCGGCGAGCTGTCCCGATCCCGTGCGGGACGCATGGCGGGGACGGTGCTCGGATAGGACGGGGCGCGGGAGGAGTCGTATGGATGCACGTATCAGCCAACGAAACCGGCGCGCTGCGGATGCGGGGTGAAGAGGCCGGAAACACAGATCGCCGGGGGTGCGCGGGACGGACCGCACACCCCCGGCGCAGGGCCGCCCGGCCCCCACACTGGGGGCCGGGCGGTCATCCACCGGTACCGGCCGGGGATCAGGCGCCGGGCGTCCCCGCCAGCGGCATCGCGGCGGCCACGAGCTTGCCCGCCGCGGCCGCCTTGTCCAGGGCGTCCCGCAGCAGGTCCTCGCGGGGCTGCTGGCCGATGGAGCCGACCGGCGCGGCGTAGATGAGCACGCGCTGGGTCTTCTGGACGGCGGTCCGCCAGCCGTCGGTGACCGACAGCGCCTGGTGCGCCTGCCACCAGGCGACCGGGCCGCCGCCCTCGGTGCCCGGCTGGAGCACGGCGTGCAACTGCCCGGCCGCGAGCAGGACCGACCAGCCGCTGAGGAGGGTCGGCAGTTCGTCCGTGTCGGTCACCGGGATGAAGCCCTGCTCGATCAGGAGCGGCAGGAAGTCGTCGCCGGGGCCGTCACTGCCCGGGCGGGCGATCGGCGCGGTCGGCTCGACGACCAGGGCCGGGTGTAGCTCGCCGCCGATCAGCATGAGGCCGCTGGTGATGCCGAGGACGGCCTGTCCGCCGGGTACGTTCTGCGGCGCGGGCGCGCCCGTGTCCGACGCGGCGGCCGGGCTGTCGCCGGTGATGCTGCGGACCGCGCCCTGGAGCTGTTCCTCGGAAACGGATACGACCTGCGAGGGGATGCAGGTGGCGTGGGCGAAGGCGAGGACGGCGGTCTCCTCACCGACGAACAGCACCGTGCTGGTGCGCTCGTTCTCGGGGTCGCCCGGAGTGCGGCAGGAGGTGCAGTCGTAACTGCGCGGCGCGTCGTCGCCGACGAGCAGCCTGTCGGCTTCTTCGTCGCCGATCTCGGCACGTACCTCATCACTGACGTCGAGCATGCGCGGCACGGGGTGGCTCCTCGGCATAGGTGCGGGTCCGGGAGGCTCCCGGCTCGCCGGGCACAACGCAGGAGCGGCGGCCGGGGTCACGCCATTTGAGGGAACGGATTCGAACCGGACGCCCGGAAGGGTGAACCGTGCGACCAGAGCTTCGGTTCTGTGTCAACTGTTGCCTGGTTGTGTGCAGTTGATAGCCGGGTGTGGCCGTTTCGGGGGGATCGAGCGGTCGGCCGACCGGGTGGGGTGGCGTGACCCGCCGCGTGGCGGTCCCGGGTACCGCGGAGGGCTGCGTAGCGTGACCCGATGCCCAGCCTCCGGATCCCCCGGGCCGCCCGCGCCGCCGCAGCCGCCGTCGTGCTCGCGTTCGTACCGCCCCCGGGGGCGGCGGAAGCGGCACCGCCACCGCCCGCGCCGGGCCCGGCCGGGGCCGCGCACCCGGGCTCGCCGGGCGTGATCGGGAGCGGGCCCGGGGACTGCGGACCGGGCGGGGAATGGCCCTGGGACTGCGTGGCCGACTGCGAGAGCGGCGGGCGGTGGGCGGTCAACACGGGCAACGGCTTCTACGGCGGGCTGCAGTTCTGGCAGCCGACCTGGGAGGAGTACGGCGGCCTGGCCTTCGCGCCGCGCGCCGACCTGGCGGACCGCGTCCAACAGATCCGGGTGGCACAGGAGGTCCTCGCCGCGCAGGGGTGGAACGCGTGGCCGGTCTGCTCGAAGCGGTACGGGCTCGCGGGGCGGATGCACACCGTGCGGAGCGGGGACACGCTCACCACGATCGCCCGCGAGCGACGGGTGAAGGGCGGCTGGCAGGCGCTGTACGAGGCCAACCGGGAGACGGTCGGACCGAAGCCGGAGTCGATCGCCGTGGGCATGCTGCTGCACCTGCCGGATCCGAAGCCGGACCAGAAGCCGGACCAGAAGCCGGACCAGAGGCCGGATCCGAAGCCGGAGCCGGCAGTTCCGTCCTCGGCCGACGGCATCCCCGCTCCAGTGGGGCCGAGGCCTTCACCCACTCACGGCTGAGCGCCGCGGCACCCACTGGCAGACTCGGGGCATGCTCGAGACCTCCGCACGGCTGCTGCGTCTGCTCTCCCTGCTCCAGGCCCACCGCGCATGGACCGGCGCCGACCTCGCCGACCGCCTCGGCGTCACCGCCCGGACGGTCCGGCGCGACGTGGACCGGCTCAGGGAGCTCGGGTATCCGGTGAACGCGACTCCCGGGACCGGCGGCGGCTACCAGCTGGGGGCCGGCGCCGAACTGCCGCCGCTGCTGCTGGACGACGACGAAGCCGTGGCCGTCGCGGTCGGCCTGCGGACCGCTGCGGGCAACGGAGTCGAAGGCATCGGGGAGTCCTCGGTGCGAGCCCTGGCGAAGCTGGAGCAGGTCCTGCCGTCGCGGCTGCGCCGCAGGGTGTCCGCGCTCAACGAGTTCACCGTGCCGATGCTGCGCGGGGCCCAGCACTCGACCGTGGACGCCTCGGTGCTGACCGAACTGGCCTCGGTCTGCCGGGACGCCGAGCGCCTCCGCTTCGGCTACCGGGACCATGAGGGGAGCGTCAGCCGCCGCACCGTCGAACCGCACCGGCTCGTCTGCACCGAGCGTCGCTGGTACCTGGTCGCCTGGGACCTCGACCGCGAAGCGTGGCGGACCTTCCGCGCGGACCGGATCGAGCCCAGACCGCCCCACGGGCCGCGGTTCACCCCGCGCCCGCCACCGGCCGAGGACCTCGCCGCGTATGTCTCCCACGGCGTCTCGCAGCGGGTCTACCCGGCCCGCGCGGTGGTGCGGCTGAACGTATCGCAGCAGGAGGCGGCGCGGATCGTCACGCCGAGCGACGGCGTCCTGGAACCGATCGACGCGCATGCCTGTCTGCTGCGCACGGGGGCCGTGAACCTGGACGTTCTGGTGATTCACATCATGCTGCTCGGTTGTGAGTTCGAAGTGGTCGAGCCGCCCGCCCTCACGGACCGGATGAGGGAGCTCAGAGATCTCCTGGGCAGGGCCGTGGCGGCCGGAGAAGTGACGGGAATGCAGCGGAGCTGAGGGGGATTCAGTAGCTTCGGACCAAGGGGTGCGTGGAAATGTGGTAAGGGAATTCCGTGGTTCTCGGGGGGAATTCGAATACGTCTGCGGCCCGGGCGTGTCGCGGTGCGGTAAACAATGGGCGACTGTAGATATTCTGTGACACAAGCGTGACCCGGGATGGACGAACGTCCGGGCGCGGCGCTGACGAACGCCGAAGGCGGGCCGGGTCGATGACCCGGCCCGCCTTCGCGCCGTGGGGGCGGCCGGTGCGTACCATCCCCGTCCGGGGCGGTCAGCCGCCGGCCACCGGACGGGCCGCGGTGCCCCGCGATCCGGTCCGCTCGGTGTGTGCGGGATGCGCGGGGCGGCGGCTGCCGGCCGGGGTGGCCGGGGTCCGCTCGGAACGGATCAGGTGCGGTCGGTTGACCGGGTGTACGGCAGGACGGTGCGCCGGGGAGTGTCCCGCGGTCCCGGCCCCGCCGGACGCGGTGGTCGCCGCCGGCTCGACGACGGCCCCGGTGGCGGGCTTGAGCTGCCACTTGCCGCCCGCGGAGAGCAGCGGGGTGAGCGCGGAAACCACGGGTGCGGGCATCCGCCCGGTCTCGGCCCGGCGGCGCAGGAGCTCGCGCAGGTCGAAGACGTAGGCCTCGGTCCGCGCGATGAGCGGCTCGAACCAGGGCAGGGCCAGCAGGATCAGCAGACCTGCGGACCAGCCCAGCAGGACGTCGCTGACCCAGTGCGTGCCGAGGTACACGGTGGTGGCTCCCACGCTGAGCGAGACGACCGCGGACACCACGGACAGCACCCGCCGGGTGACCACGGTGGACGCCAGATAGGCCAGGATTCCCCAGGTCACGACGGCGTTGGCGGTGTGGCCGGAAGGGAATATATCGCCGCCCGCGAAGAGTTCGGCCGAGCCGATCTCCGTGGCGTAGTGCGGGCCGAGCCGCCCGAGGCCCAGCTTCACGGACCCGACGGTGACGTTGAGCAGCAGCAGCGCGACGCCGAGGGTGATCAGCGGGCGCAGGGTGTGCTGCCGCCAGGAGCGCCAGCCGAGCCAGGCGGCGACCATGACCGCGGTGGGTCCGCGCTGGCCCAGTACGACCAGGTAGTCGAGGAAGGCGTGCAGCTGCGGCCACTGCTCGTAGGGCCGGAAGAACATGATCTGCCAGTCCAGGCGGACCAGCCAGGACGTGGTCAGCACGGCCACGACGATGGCGAGGTAGAACGCGAGGGTCGATCCCAGGAGCACGACGCGGTGCCGGCTCATCTGCGGAGTCTGCAGATGAGCCGGTCGCTCTGGTTCCCGGTCCAGCCGGGCGAAGACCCGCTCCAGACGGGTCAGGATTTGATCGGTACGCACTCAATCGACGTTACCGCGCGGGGATGGTCGGCCCGGGCGAATCTCGGGCTTTGTGATGACCATGTGATGTGGAGTTGGTCTCACGCGGGCTCTAATTCCCGTTATTCCGCCAGGGGTTGGATGCATCTCGATCCGGCGTCGGGTAATTGTTTGGGCCGCTTATTCGGGCTTTATTGCCGCAGGTCGATTACCGTGCCCGCGGACCGCCGGAAGCGTCCGCTCCGGCGGTCGGCCGGGGGCCTACGGGGGGCCCGAGCCGTTCAGCCAGAACGCTCCGTACACCGCCGAGCCGAGGGCGGCCGCGCCGAGCACCAGCACGGCCCGCCGGGTCCGCCACCGGGCGAGTGCCACCGCAGGCACCAGCATCAGCGGGAAGGCCGGCAGCAGCAGCCGCGGCTTCGAACCGAAGTACCCCGACGCGCACAACGCCAGCGCCACGACGATCCCGCAGTACACCAGCAGCGGCACCGGCTGCCGCTGCCGCACGCACGCCGCGTACAGCCACAGCACCAGCACGACCCCGGCGATCAGCCCCAGCCCGGCCGGGAAGGCGGCGGAGGCCAGCTTCGCACCGACGAAGCGGGCGAACGCCCAGCCGCCGTCGAAGCCGTTGCCCCAGCCGGCCTGCACGTCCAGGTACCCGAGCGGGCCGTCCCCGGTGCGCGCGCCCACCCACAGGACGTACCCGGCCGCGCCGGCCGGAGCCGTCAGCGCCCCGAGTGCCATCCGCCACGACCGCTCCCCCCGCCGCCGGGCCAGTGCGACGGCCACCCAGATCGCCGCCACGACCGCCGCGCCGACCGGGCGGGTGAGACCGGCCCCGGCGGCGAGCAGGCCCGCCGTCAGCCACCGGCCGCGCAGGGACCCGTACAGCGCCCATGCGGCGAGCGCGGTGAACAGCGACTCGCTGTAGGCCATCGACTGCACGATGCCGACGGGCAGCGCCGCCCAGGCGGCGACCGCGAACACCCCGGTGCGGCGGCCGTGGAGCAGGTCGGCCACCGCAAAGATCCCCCACGCCGCGGCGAACCCCGCGACCACCGACACCACCAGGCCCGCCGAGCCGTGGGAGAGCCCCGTCGCCGCCGACACCGCCCGCTCCAGCCATGGCAGCAGCGGGAAGAACGCGAGGTTGGAGTGGACATCGCCGTTGGGCAGGGCGATCTCGTAGCCGTACCCCTCGGCGGCGATGCGGGCGTACCAGAGCGAGTCCCACCGGGCGGACAGCAGCGTGTGCGGGCTGCTGCCCGCCACCGCGCTCCACACCGTGAGCACGGCCAGTCCGAGCAGCCGGACCGCCGCGAAGACGGCGAGCGCGGGCGCGGCCCGGCGAAATCCAAGATCTTCCACGGGCATGATTATCGGTGGCGTCCGACCTGGGTCGACGCCGAGAACCACGGACCGTGAGCGGGCGTGTACGCGGGGGAGGGCTTCGGGTGGGGGAGTGGCGCACGCCACACGGGGGGCGCTGCCGCTATGAGAGCTTGGCCACGTATCGGGCACACGAACTCGCGTACGCTGACCGTTCACTCGCGTGTCGATGCCGGACCCCGTTGGATGCCGCACAGCGCACCGCCCCCCGCGGCTCCGCCAGACGCTGGTCCACCGAGCGCGGGGGATCACCTGGGAGGTACATGCATGGCGGGGACGAACGCGGCCACGGCCGGGACCCCTTCGCCCTGGCAGCGGCTGGGAGCGGCCTCCGGCGGTGCCAACCGCTGGGTCGTCCTGGCCGTTCTCTGCGTCAGCCTGGTCCTCGTCGCGCTCGACGCGACGATCCTGCACGTCGCGGTTCCGTCCGTCACGGAGGACCTGAGGCCCGGCCCGATCGAGCTGCTCTGGATCGTCGACGCCTACCCGCTGGTCTGCGCCTCGCTGCTGATCCTCTTCGGCACCCTCGGGGACCGGGTGGGCCGCCGCCGCATCCTCCTGCTCGGCTACGGGCTCTTCGGTGCGGCCTCCGCGACGGCGGCTCTATCCGACAACGCCCCGGTCCTCATCGCCGCGCGCGCCCTGCTCGGCATCGGCGGCGCGATGATCATGCCGGCCACCCTGTCGATCCTGCGCCAGGTCTTCCCCGACCGGCGTGAGCGGGCTCTGGCCATCGGCATCTGGACCGCTGTCGCCGCGGTCGGCGCGGCCAGTGGGCCGGTCCTGGGCGGCTTCCTCGTCGAGCACTTCTGGTGGGGCTCGGTCTTCCTCATCAACATCCCGCTGATGGCTCTGATCCTGCCCCTCGGCCGCTGGCTGCTGCCGGAATCGCGCGGCGGCGCGGACGGACCGTGGGACGTGCTCGGCGCGCTGATGGCCGCCGCCGGAGTGCTCGGCGCGGTGCTCGGGATCAAACGGCTCGGCGCGGAGCGGCACCTGCTCGACGCGGAGGCGCTGGTCCCGCTGCTGCTCGGCGCGGTGCTGCTCGTGCTGTTCGTACGGCGCCAGAAGCGGCGCGAGCACCCGCTGATCGACATGCGGATGTTCTCCCGGGCCGCCTTCTCCACCTCGGTGGCCTGCATCGTGCTCGCCATGCTCGCGCTGGTGGGCCTTGAGCTGATCGCCGTCCAGTACCTCCAGCTGGTGCTGCACCTCAGCCCGCTGGAGACCGGCCTGCGTCTGCTACCGCTGACCTTCGCGGCCATGGCCGCCGGCGCCACCGGCTCCTACACCCTGGCTCGGGTCGGGCCGCGCACCATGGTGTCGCTCGGCTTCGTGCTGACGGGCTGCGCCGTGCTGCTGCTGACGCTGATGGGCCAGCAGGACCGGCCGGTGCTGTTGACCGCCGGCTTCGTCCTGCTGGGCTTCGGACTGCAGACCACGCTCTTCGCCGCCTACGAATCGATGCTGAGCGAGGCCCCGGCCGAGACCGCGGGCGGGGCGGCCTCGATCGGCGAGACCTCCTACCAGTTGGGCGCGGGCATCGGCATCGCGCTGCTGGGCAGCGTGATGAACGCGGCGTACCGGCCCGGGCTGGCCTCGGTGCCGGGGGTCTCGGCCGCGGACTCGGCGGGCGCCGCGAACTCGCTGGGCGAGGCCTACCAGATCGCCTCGGGCCTCGGCGGTCCGGCGGGAGCCGCCCTGTACGCGGCGGCGCGGCACTCCTTCGTACACGGGCTGCACGTCACGCTGCTGGTGAGTGCGGCGCTGCTGTTCGCGGGGGCCGTGATGGCGCTGAAGCTGCCGAGGGCGATGGAGTGCGGAGCGGCCGAGGAGACCGGGGAGGGCGAGCCGGTGCGGCTGCCCGCCCAGGCGAAGGGCGAGGCGCAGGCGCGGCCGGCCCCGGTCGAGCAGGCGGGCTGACGGGACCGCCCCGCCCACCGGTGCGGCGCGGCCGCCGGGGTGTCGGCCCCGGGCGGCCCCCCCGCCCGAACTCCGACGGGGCTGCGAGGACGCGGGCCGGCCGGCGCCGGAAAGCGGGGCTGGATTTGCCCGCCGCAGCCCCATAGCGTCAGGTGGGCGCACACCCGTGCGCCGCTGGTTCCGCTCAGGCCGCCGGGAGGCCCCGTGTCCTTCGTACCCACCGATCCGCTCGGGCTCGACGAGCTCCTCGGGCCCGAGGACCTCGCCGTCCGGGACACCGTCCGCAGCTGGGCGGCCGACCGCGTGCTGCCGTACGTCGCCCAGTGGTACGAGAGCGGGGAGCTGCCCGCGATCCGCGAGCTGGCCCGCGAGCTCGGCGCCATCGGGGCGCTCGGGATGTCCCTGGAGGGGTACGGGTGCGCCGGTGCCAGCGCCGTGCAGTACGGCCTGGCCTGCCTGGAGCTGGAGGCGGCCGACTCCGGCATCCGCTCGCTGGTCTCCGTGCAGGGGTCGCTGGCCATGTACGCGATCTGGAAGTACGGCTCCGAGGAGCAGAAGCAGCGCTGGCTGCCCGGCATGGCGGCCGGCGAGCTGATCGGCTGCTTCGGGCTGACCGAGCCCGACGTGGGGTCGGACCCGGCCGCGATGCGCACCTACGCCAAGCGCGACGGAACGGACTGGGTGCTGAACGGCCGCAAGATGTGGATCACCAACGGCTCCGTCGCGGCGGTGGCCGTGGTGTGGGCGCAGACCGACGACGGGATCCGCGGCTTCGCGGTGCCCACCGACACTCCCGGCTTCTCCGCGCCGGAGATCAAGCACAAGTGGTCGCTGCGGGCCAGCGTCACCAGCGAGCTGGTCATGGACGACGTACGGCTGCCCGCCGACGCCGTGCTGCCGCTCGTCACCGGGCTCAAGGGGCCGCTGGGCTGTCTCAGCCACGCGCGGTACGGGATCGTCTGGGGGTCCATGGGTGCGGCGCGGGCCAGTTTCGAGGCCGCGCTCGACTACGCCAGGACGAGGGAGCAGTTCGGCAGGCCGATCGGCGGCTTCCAACTCACCCAGGCCAAGCTGGCGGACATGGCGCTCGAACTCCACAAGGGCATCCTGCTCGCCCACCACCTGGGTCGGCGGATGGACGCGGGCACCCTGCGGCCGGAGCAGATCAGCTTCGGCAAGCTCAACAACGTCCGCGAGGCCATCGAGATCTGCCGCACCGCGCGGACCATCCTCGGCGCCAACGGGATCTCGCTCGAATACCCCGTCATGCGGCACGCCACCAACCTCGAATCGGTCCTCACCTACGAGGGCACCGTCGAGATGCACCAGCTGGTGCTGGGCAAGGCGCTCACCGGTCTGGACGCCTTCCGGTGAGAGCCCCGCTCAGCTCTGGTTGAAGAAGTCGCGCGAGCGGCCGCCGGGCTCGCCGCTCACGATCTGGGTGTCGGCCGGGGTCAGCAGGAAGACCCTGGTCGCCACCCGCTCGATGGAACCGCGCAGACCGAAGGTCAGTCCGGCCGCGAAGTCGACGACGCGCTTCGCGTCGGTCGGGTCCATCGACGACAGGTTGACGATGACCGGGACCCCGTCGCGGAACAGCTCGCCGATGCCGCGCGCGTCCCGGAACCCGTCCGGGGTGACGGTCGCGATCCGGCGGCCGTGCTCCACGGCCGACTCGGAGGCCACCTTGACGCGGGGGTCGGTCACCCACTGGTCACCGGGGCCCGCGACGGAACCGTGGGCGGCCTCCGCGTAGTCGTCGTCGTAGTAGCGCTCGTCGTCGCTGTCCTCCACGAGACCCAGCCAGGCACTCGCCTTGCGCACCGAACCCATGGACTGCCTCCTTTCACCGCGGTCAGTCTGTCTTTCTCTCCGCTGCCCCTATGCTCGTCCATGATGCTGACAACGCGCCAAGTGGATAGTCGCCGCGCAGGGGTTTCGTGACGGTACTGGTGCAGAACACCCGTTGCACGGTCAAGGATCCTGGTGGCTACCGCTGCTGACTGAGTGAAAATAAGACCGCCGCCGCCGTACGGGTGGGCCGCGGGGGCGTACGGGTGAAACGCGGGTCGATACGATGCCCGCCAGGCACGCGTACGACACACGGGGGAAACAGCTTGTTCGGCATAGTCAGACCGTGCACGCACCGGCTGGGAGAGCGGTTCAGAGCGGAGTGGATGGCCCATCTGTGCGGGCTGTGCCTGGCACTTCGGGGAGATCACGGGCAGTTCGCCCGGATCGTCACGAACTATGACGGGTTGCTCATCTCTGTTTTGACGGAGGCTCAGTCCGGTCCGGCACCCGGCAACCGGCGCACCGCGGGCCCCTGCCCGCTGCGCGGGATGCGCACCGCCGCGGTGGCCAACGGCGAGGGCGCCCGGCTCGCGGCCGCCGTCTCGCTGGTCCTGGCCTCCGCCAAGGTGCGCGACCACGTGACCGACCGGGACGGGCTGTTGGCCCGCGCCCCGATCGCCGCCGCCGCGCGCAAGGTGGCCCGCGGCTGGGACCGGGCCGGTGCGCGCACCGGTGCCTCGCTCGGCTTCGACACCGCGGTGCTCGTGGACGCCGTCGACCGGCAGGCGGGCATCGAGACCCTGGCCGGCCCCGGCACTCCGGTGCTCGTCGTGACCGAGCCGACGGAGACCGCGACGGCCGCCGCCTTCGCGTACACCGCGCAGCTGGCCGGCCGGCCGGGCAACGCCCCGGCGCTGGCGGAAGCGGGCCGGTACTTCGGGCGGCTCGCCCACCTGCTGGACGCGGTGGAGGACCGGGTCTCCGACGCGCAGGCGGGCGCGTGGAACCCGCTGACCGCCACGGGGACCCCGCTCGCCGAGGCCCGCCGGCTCTGCGACGACGCCCTGCACGGCATCAGGCTGGCACTGGGCGAGGTCGAGTTCGCCGACGCGGGGCTCGCCCACCAGCTGCTGGTGCACGAGCTGCGCACCTCGGTGGACCGGGCCTTCGGAACCATGAGCTGCGGCCACACCGCCACCGCCTCGGCCGGGCAGGGCCCGAACCCGTACGGCGCGAACCCGTACGACGGCGGGAACGGCGGCAACCCCTACGGCGCGGGCTCCCGCGGGGTGAACACCCCACAGGCGCCGGGCGGCCCGCCGCCCGCGAGGTCCGGCGGCGAGTCGGGCGGCGGGTTCGGCGGCGACGGGTTCGGCGGCGGGGGTGACGGGTTCGGCGGTCTCGGCGGCGGGAGCCGGCAGCCGCAGCGCCCGCGCCGCGGCCTGCTGGCCGGCTGTGCGGTGGCCATCGGGCTCTTCTGCACCTGTCAGATCTGCTGCACCGAGCACGAGGGCCCCTGGTCGCGCAAGAAGCGGGACCCGTGGTGCGACTTCTGCGAGTGCTGTGACTGCTGCGGGCCGAACTCCTCGGGGGCCGGAGGTTCCGGAGGAGGCTCCGGTGGTGGCGACGGCGGCTGCTGCGACTGCAACTGCGGCTGCTGTTGCGACTGAGTCCGCCGAGTCCCTGAATTCGCGTCAGCTGCACGCGCCCGGACGGCGTATGCCGGGATTCCCGTCCGGGCGGGCGTGGAAGGGCTGAGCGGGATGAGCGGGATGAGCGATGACGCAGACGATCCGCACGCGGCCGGGCGGATGCGGCGCGGGCGCGGTGCCGTGACGGAGGGCACCGCACCCGTCCGGCGCGACCTCCTCGCGCCGGGCGGCCTCCGCCCCGCCAACGGATACCCGGAAGGTCGAATTCCGGCCGTTCCGGCCCCACGAGACCCCTCCTCGGGCCGCCGCCCGGGCCCCGGCCCCCGCGGCACCGGGCACCGTGCCCCGCCGTGTCTCCCGGCGTACCGCGTGGGCCCGGCGGGCGGGCGGCCCACCGCCTCGCCGACCCGGGGAGGCCGCACGACGTCCGACGCCGCGGGGCCCGCGCCCGGGATGGCCGGCGGCGCCGGGCGCAGGGGTTCCCGCAGTGTCCGCGCCGGCGCCGCGCCCCGGACCGCCAACCCCGCCGCGGACCGCGCGCCGCGCGGCGGTGCGCCCGCCGCGGACGGGTCCGTCCCGGCCGCCGGGTCCGTTCCGCCGGCACGGTTCCGGCTTCCGTCCGCGCCCCTCCGGGCGGCCGCCGGCCGGCACGAAAAGCGTTGGGCGGCGGGTGCCTTCGTCCTCGTCACCGGCGGTGCCGAGCCCTTCCGGAACGTACCCGCGACCCCGCGGCCGGGACGTTCCCCGTCGTCCGCGAGCGACCGCACCGTCCCGGCGGCGTACTCCGGGGGGTGCTCGCGCGGTTCCCGCGGAGAGCCGCTCGGCCGCCCGGCGGGCGCCGGGGTGGTGCTGCGGGCCGCCAGCGGCGTCCCGTGCCGGTGCGGCCGACACCCCGCGGGCCGCCCGCGGGCCGGCATACCCGGGGCGCGGGGCGCCGGTGCGGAGGCGGCCGGACCGGATCCCGCCGCGCCACCCGACCGCGCCGTCGCGCACTCTTTCCCCCGGCCCCTCGCACCGCCCACCGGAACACGCAGCCCCGCACGGTGAGAGGCGGCGCGGGGAGGCCGAAACCCGCTCTTGCGACCGGTATCCGACGACAGGACACTCCCGACAGCGCTTGTCAGGGGCACGGCCAGAGTCCATGCGCCCGCCGTGCCCCCGGCTGCGCCTCACGGGCTCCGGCACCCCCACGACCGTCGGGCCCCCGACCCTCTCCAGGAGGACGAAAAGTGAGGATCAAGCGCACCACCCGCAACAGGCTGCTCGCGGTGGCCACCGGCCTGGCCGCCGCCGCAGCGCTCGCCGCTCCCAACGCGGCGAACGCGGCCCCGCAAGACGGAGGATTCAGCGCCGACCGGCTCGCCACGGCCGGCGCCTCCGTCCTGCGGGCCGACGTAGCGGGCACCGCCTGGCACGCCGACCCCGCCACCGGCACCCTCGTGGTCTCCGCCGACTCCACCGTCTCCGCCGCCGCCCTCGCGAGAATCAAGCGTGAGGCCGGAACCGAGGCCGGAGCCCTGCGCATCGAGCGCATCCCGGGCAAACTCACCAAGCTCGCCTCGGGCGGGGACGCCATCTACGCCAACAGCTGGCGCTGCTCGCTCGGCTTCAACGTCCGCAGGGGAAGCACCTACTACGCCCTGACCGCCGGGCACTGCACCGACGGCGCGGGCACCTGGTGGACCAACTCCGCCCGCACGAACGTCCTCGGCTCCACGACCGGGTCGAGCTTCCCGAACAACGACTACGGCCTCATCAAGTACGCCAGCAACACGCCCACACCGCCCGGGACCGTCGGCAGCCAGGACATCACCAGCGCGGTCAACGCCACGGTCAACATGTCCGTGACCCGGCGCGGCTCCACCACCGGCATCCACAGCGGCCGGGTGACCGGCCTCAACGCCACCGTCAACTACGGCGGCGGCGACATCGTGTACGGCATGATCCGCACCAACGTGTGCGCCGAGCCCGGCGACAGCGGCGGCCCGCTCTACTCGGGCACCCGCGCCGTCGGCCTCACCTCCGGCGGCAGCGGCAACTGCTCCTCCGGCGGTACGACCTTCTTCCAGCCCGTGGTCGAAGCGCTCAACGCCTACGGGGTCAGCGTCTACTGACCGATGCCCCGCGCGCCCCTGTCGGCACCCTGGACGTCCTCCCGCCTTCTGAGAGGATGTCCAGGGCGGCCGTGTTCCCGGGGGAAGCAGGTTCCTGCATGAAACGCATTGGCGTGACCGGGCACCGGTCCATCCCGGACGCGGTGCTCGGCCATGTGGAGAGCGGCCTGCGGACCGTACTGGGCGGCCACGAAGGGCCGCTGGAGGCCCTCTCCAGCCTCGCCGACGGAGCGGACCAGCTCTTCGCGGCCATCGCGCTCGAATGCGGCGCCGACCTCACCGTGGTGATCCCCAGCGAGGACTACGAGGAGGGCTTCGACGGCGCCGAAGCGCTCGACCGCTACCGGCGGCTCAGGCTCCGGGCCACCCAGGAGATCCGGATGGACTTCGCCCGCTCCACGGACGAGGCCTACTACGCCGCGGGCACCTACATCGCCGACTCCTGCGACCGGCTCGTCGCCGTCTGGGACGGCCGGCCCGCCCGCGGCCACGGCGGCACCGCCGAGATCGTGGCCTACGCCCGGGCCCTCGGCAAGCCGGTCACCGTCCTGTGGTGCGAGGGCGTGACCCGGGACTGAGCCACCCCCTCCCACCACCGGTACCTCAACTGCTGTGCCGGGCGAGCCAGTCCGTGTGCTGCGGCGAGACGTACCGCTCGGTCTCGTACACCGACGAGGGCCACTGGGACTCGGTGATGGTCGTCTGCATCACCACCATCATCGCCGCGAGGTCCTGCTCGATCAGCGTGTGCGCCTCGATCAGCGGGTGGTGGCGGCGCACCTCGTTCCAGGCGATGCCGGCTGCCGCCGCCGTGCTCAGCAGCCCCGTCAGACCCGCCCCCGGACCCGAGCCGAACGCCCTCATCAGGGCGAACAGCAGCGCCAGACAGGTCAGGAGGACGATCGTCCACGACCACAAGGCCGTCGCCCGCCGGGACACCTCCGTGCGCCGCCGATACCAGTTGCGCTGCTCGATCAGCCGGTCCCGGACGTACGTCTCCCGCCGCACGTGGTAGTCCCTGCCGCGCAGCCGGTGCATCGCGCCGGTGATCTCCGCGCCCTCCGGCACCGCGCCGGCCGTGCGCGGATCCTCCCAGCCCATCTTCCGCAGCTCGGCCAGCCCGGCCTCCAGACGGGTCCGGTAGGTCTCGCCCGGATCGTCCACGTCACTGCCGAACGGCGCACCGTGGACCGCGTACCGCCAGGCGAGCGACTTGATGAACTCCGCCGCGCTGCGGTTGAGCTGCCACTGCGGGCGGGCCCGGCGCCTGGTCGCCCGCATGCCGACGACCAGCACCCCCGCGTAACAGAGCACGCTCAGCAGCGCGAACAGGTGCAGCGAGCCGAGCTCCGGCCCCGGCGGCAGCGCGGCGGCACCCGCAGCCGCGACGAGCAGCAGCAGTTGGCTCCTCGTGGCCTGCGTGGACTCCCGCTGCCGGGAGATCGCCGCCTGGTCCGTGTGGTGGAAGAGGGCCGGCAGGTCCTCGTTCCGAAAGGTCATGCTGTCGGTCACAACGCCCCCCTCGAATCGGGTGGCCGGCGACAGGGCCCCCGGCCCCGCCGCCCGCCGTCGGATCACACGGCGAGGGGCTCCAGGTCCCGGTGGACCCGCCGCTCGTCCCGTGCGTACCGGGTCAGGCTGTGGTCCTCGCCGAGCATCCTGGCCAGTTCGACCACCGCCTCGGTCCGCACCCGGGCCGCTTCCTCCGTGCGGCCCATCGAGTCCAGGCTCACCGCCATGTTGGAACTGCTCGCCAGGGTCTCCGGGTGGAGCGCACCGAGCGCCTCGCGCAGCCGCGGCACCGCGAGGCGCTCCAGCTCCAGGGCCCCCTCCGGGTCGCCCTGGTCGGCCCGGGCGTTGGCCAGGTTGATCGTGGCGAAGGCGGTGTGCGGGTGATCCGCGCCCAGCACCTCCCGCATCAGCCGGATCGTCTGCCGCAGCATCACCTCCGCCTGCTCCGCCGCCCCCGTGCCCCAGAGGAAGACCGCCAGGTTGTTCACGGCCGCGAGCGTGTACGGGTGCCGCTCGCCCGGGACCTTCATGTACTCGTCCACCGCCTCCTGCGCCAGGTCCCGCGCCCCGCCCGGGTCGCCGGTCGCGAACAGGTCCGAGGCCAGGTTCAGTTCGCAGGAGAGCAGGTCCGGGTTGACCGAGGTGTACTTGGCCCGGTAGCGGGCCCGGGTGGCCGTGGTGAGCCGCAGGGCGTCCTCCAGCTGGCCGGCCCGGCGCAGCGACACCGCCAGGTTCTTCGCCGCCGACAGGGTGCCGGGGAAGCCCCGCCCCAGCGTCCGCTTGTAGATCTCGTACGTCCGGCTGAGCAGCTGCACCGAGTCCTCGTACCGGCCCACCTCGCGCAGGTCGCGGGCGAGGTTCTGCGCGGACGACAGGGTGTAGGGGTGCTCCGGGCCCAGCACCTCCGTGCGCAGGTCGTACACCTCCTGGTCGATCTCGCGGGCCCTGCTGTACTGGCCCACCAGCCGCAGGTTCAGCGCCAGGTTGTTCGCGGCGGCCAGGGTGCGCGGATGCGCCTCGTGGAAGATCTGGCTGAACCCCTCGTGGGCCTCGGTCGCCAGCTCCATGGCCTGCGCGTACTGGCCCAGCGCGCCCAGCGTGTTGGCCAGACCGCTCGTCGTCATGTAGGTGTGCGGGTGCGAGGGGCCCAGGACCGCCTTCTGCCGCTCCAGGGTGATCTCGTCCAGCTCCTTCGCCTCCACGAACCGGCCCTGCGAGCGCAGGATGTTCGACAGGTGAAAACGCAGGTACAGGTACTGAAGGTCGTCGTTGCCCAGCATCTCCTTCCAGGCTTCGCGCAGCTCCTCGCCGAGCTGGTAGGCGGCCTTGAAGTCGCCGCGCTTCCAGAGGTAGCGGACCCGGTCGATCAGCAGCCTGCGCGTCTCCGGTTCCTTGCAGTACCGGGCCTCGGACGGGGTGAGGTGCGACCAGATGGTGTTGAACCGCGGCCACGTCTCCGGGTTGTCGATCGGCTCGTCGTCGTCCGGCCGGGCACCGGCCAGGATCCGGTGGACGGCGTGCCGGGCCTCCCGCTGCTCCTCCTCCGGCATCTGCGACCGGATCACGGCCTGCACCAGCCGGTGCACCTGGATGCTGTTGCTGACCTGGTCGACCTTGGCCAGCGCGAACCGGCCGATCTCCCGGATCACCCGGCCCAGCACCAGCTTCTCCTGGAGCGAGGCGTCGTACGGCTTGAGGGCGTCGATCATCTCCTTGCTGTAGAGCAGGTTCGCCGAGATCGGCTCGGGCGCCAGGAAGGCACACAGCTGCAGCAGCCGCACAGCGGCCGGCGAACGGGACTGGAGCCGCTCTATGGAGATGTTCCAGGTGGCGGCCACCGGCTCCGGGTAACCGGGCGGCTGGTTGAGGGCCAGCACGCTCGCCGCCTGCTGGGCCAGCTGCTCCAGGTACGCGGCCACCGGGGTTGCGGTCTCCGCGATCCAGGCACCCGCCTGCTCGACCGCCAGCGGCAGGTCGCCCACCGCGATCGCCACCTGCTCGGCGTCGTCCGTGGTGAGCCCGGGGGCCCGGCGCTGGAGGTGCTCGACGGACTCCTCGCGCAGGAACACGTCCACCGGGAGCGCGTCGCCGTACTGCGACCAGGACTGGTTGCGGGAGGTCACCAGCACGTGCCCCGGACCGCCCGTCGGGAAGAACCGCTTCAGGGACTCCGGATCGTCCGCGTTGTCGAAGACCAGCAGCCACCGGGAGGAGGGCACCCCGCGCCGCAGCAGGTCGATCGCCTCCTGTGAGGCGGCCGCCATGTCCTCGCCCGTCTGCACCCCCAGCCGTACGGCCAACTCCGCGAGCGCGGCGACCACGTCGTCGGTCTGCTCCGAGGAGATCCACCACACCAGGTCGTAGTCGGCCATGAACCGGTGCACGTACTCCAGGGCCACCTGGGTCTTGCCGACGCCGCCGAGGCCGAACAGGGTCTGCGGCTGCGGGAGCACCACGGCCATGCCGCCGCCGAGCTGGTCGCGCATCCGCTCCAGCACCATGCTGCGCCCGGTGAACCCGGGATTGCGGGGCGGAGCGTTCCAGATCTTCGGAACCGTCCCCGGGAAGCGGGGCCCGGCGTGCGAGGAGCCTGCCACGCTGTCCGGCAGGGCCATGGGCCGCTCCACCGCGCGCAGCAGGGCGGCGGTGGCGTGCACCTCGTCGAGCCGGAAGAGGTCCACCGGGTTGCGGTCGATGTACGGCGTGGACAGCCGCACGTCGCCCACCCTCAAGGGCACCAGCTGGCGCCGGCCCCCGGTCGGGTCCTCGGCGGCCGCCCGCTCCCACACGTCCACGGCCCGGGCGGACTTCAGGTAGGCCGTGGAGAGCAGCACCACCGTGCGCGCGGCGGTGTCGACGCTGATGCCCGTGCCGCCGCCCAGGGTGTCCCCCGCGGAGCCTGTGCCGCCCGACGGCGGCGGCCGCTCGGCCGAGACGTCCTTGGGCACCACCCGGAAGCCCGCCCGGGTGAGCACCGACTCGATCCAGTCGGCCCACATCCGGTTCTCGGCGACATAGGACAGGAACAGGTCGGCCGGCAGCGCCGGGCGGCGCCGGGTGAAGGCGTCCCTGATGCGCAGGCGGACCTCCTCGCCGATGGCGGGCATGGAGGTGATCTCGCCGTCGGTGACCACGGCGGTCAGCCGCTCGAACGCCGAGAGCAGGGAGTTGGTCAGCCCGGCCTCGTCGCCGAAGGTGGCCAGCGTCTCCTCGTAGGCGTAGTAAGGCCGGTAGGGGATTTCCACCGCGCCCCAGTAGGACGTCAGCTCGTCCCCGAGCAGGCCGCCCGGGAACCGGTCGAACTTGAGCCGGGCGAGCGCCCGGCCGGCGTCCGCCTTCTCCTTCTCGCCCTCGTCGATCCGCATCGGGACCGGGTAGATCTTGATGCCGCGGTCGTTGAAACGCTCGTCGATCTGGCGGGCCACGGCCGCGGCGCCGTCGATGGACTGGTCGGACAGGGTGAAGCAGTCGACCAGGACGTCCGGGAGGTGAACGGTGCAGATGTCCGCGATGTCGGACAGACCGGTACGGCTGTCGATCAGGACGTAGTCGTAGTTCCGCTTCATGTCGGCGCGTAAGGCGTCGAAGAACAGGCCGCCGCCGAGCCGGTCATAGAAGTTGTCCCAGTCGAAGGTGGACACCGTCGCCGAGTACTCGCGGTTCTGCCGTCCCGCCGAGACGAAGTCCAGGGTGCCGCCGTCCGGGAACTCCCAGCCCAGGATCTCCGGCGTGAGCGAGACCGCGTGCGGCTGGATACGCGCGTAGTCCTTGTGCCAGTCGTCGGCACGCGCCACCGGACTGGTCGCGGCCCACGCGTACTCGCTGATCAGGTCGATCACCCCGGTGGTGGCCCCGAGCGTGGAGGGGTCGAGGAAGGGGTGGAAGAAGCGGTGCAGGCCCGGGGCCTCCAGGTCCCAGTCCACGGCCAGCACCCGCTTGCCGTTGGCCGCCAGGATCCAGGCGGTGTTGGCCAGCGCCATGGTGCGGCCCGTGCCGCCCTTGTACGAGTAGAAGGTGACGATGCGCCCGTCACGGCCTTCGCTGCTGTCACGACTCGCTGTCATCCGCGTCCCCCCGGTCGGTGTCGTTGCTGTCGTTGCCGTCGTTGTGGCCGCCGAACGCGTCGGGCGGAAAGGGCGCCCTGGGCGGGGAGGACGCAGGTCCGTCCATCCCCATCGGCCCCAGTAGCCGCGGTCGTTCGATGCGGGTGTTCCCGGCCGGCAGGTAGACCTGGGCGTGTCTGAGGAACTGCTGCGCCGCGGCCTCGACCACCTGGGGCAGGATCTGTCCGAGGGTCTCCATGTTGGCCACCCCGTTGGCGGCGGCCCGGCAGGCGGCGCGGCCCTGTCCCATCTTGACGGGCAGGGTCTCCTCCAGCCGCCGTGCCAGTTCGAGCTCCTTCGCGCGGCTCTGGCGGTCGTAGCGGTTCCACGGCACGACCACGTTGACCCAGGGGCGGGACTCCTGGTCGAAGGCGGCCAGGCGCTGGCGGCGGTGCTCGTCCTCCACCACCCAGCGGTCGACGATCAGGATCTCCGGCCGGGTCGGCGGCTGCTTGCTGTCGTAGTGCCCCGCCTCGTCGTCGAAGGAGCCGATGCTGGTCTGGTAGTTGAGGTTCTTGACCAGGTCCTCCGCGACGTACGCGATGGGCCGCTGGGCCACCGGATGGTACGGATTCCACTCCAGTGCGCTGTCCCCGTAGTACTCGGGGCTGCGCCCGTCCGGCAGGTCGTGCCGGGAGGCCGCGGCCACGGTCACGTGGAGGGTGCGGGCGGGGCTGCTGCCGGTGGGGCCGAAGGCGCTCGGCACCCCGCGGTAGTCCAGCGGGCGGACGGGTTCGAGCCGGACCGTCTCGGCGACCCGGACGATGCGTTTGGCGAGCTCGTACACCGCCCGCTCGTACTGCTCGGCGTACCCGCGCAGTTTGATCAGCCCGTACAGCCCGTCGGTGACATAGCGCTCGCCGAAGGTGTTGTGGTTGAACTGCAACCGCTCAGCCGGGCCCGGCAGTTGCGAGGGGGGGACCGGCACCCACAGCGCGGGCACGATGGCCTCGGCCGGCTGGTTGCTCAGCGCCCCCTGGTGGATCGCCCGCTGCGCGAAGGCGTACCACTCCTTGCCGCACATCTCACTGGCGAAGTACCGCGGCGAGAACAGCGGGACGAAGACCCGGCAGGTGGCGAGCGCCGCCCCGAGCCGCTCCGACCAGCCCTCGCCGCTGCGTATCTCCCGGTCCATGAAGCCGGCCTCGGCCCCGGCGGGCAGGTCCGTCAGCGCCATGACATGGCTGCAGAGATCACGGAACAGGCGCTCCACCCACATGTCGGGGTCGGGCCCCCCGGCCCCGAACCTCGGTGTATGCGCGTAACTGAGAAAAAAATACGGCTGCACTGATGCGGGCACACGCCCCCCGTCCCGAAGATGCGAGCGAAGAAACATCATTCCGGAGCTGCTTCGCCACATCCCCTCATCGTTCAGTCAATCAGCATCGGTTTTCGGTCATCCAGTCAAGGGCGTGGTCAACGGCTTCCGGGACGGAGAAGAGCATGGCCGACGCCCCGCCGACCCGCCCCCTGCGCACCCGCGAATCCGGGAACGCCCTGCCGATCTCGGCGAAATCGCCGTCATCCAGTGCGACGTCCTCGTATGCGGTCCACTCCCCCTCCTGGCGGGACCCCTGATACCCCTCCGAAAGATTCACCTTCACCACACACTCGTACATGCGCAAGGGGGGCTTCGGAATTCGATACTCCGCGAGATGGAAAGCGGTGCAGACGGAAAACCCCACATTGATCATCAGTACCTGTCCGCCCTCCCAGCACAGCTTTCCCAGGGGTGACTCCTCACCCAGGTGGCTTTCCAGGCGGTGCCCGTCGCAGAGCCGCTCCGCGTCCGCGCCGAGCGCGGCGAAAGAGGTCTGCGGGTGGGAGCTGCGTGCGGCGCCCGGTGCGGTGCGGACGGCCTCGGCGAGCGAGCCCATGCCCTGGCTGGGGGTGCTCGCCGGGTCGAAGGCGGGCATCCGCTCGACGAAGGCCCGCACCTCGGCCTCGTCCATCCCGGCGATCCGCTCCAGGTGGGCGTCGGAGGTCCGGGAATTCTGCGGGGTGAACGCGGGCACGACCAGGGTCCCGCGCGGGCCCAGGACGCCCGTCAGGGCGTCGCGCAGCTGCTCCGCGCGCAGCCCGGTCCCGCGCAGCGAGGCGTGGACCAGGAGCTGCATCCCCGGCCGTACGCCGAGCAGCCGCAGCTGCACCGCGAGCTGGAGGGTGCCCGCGGCCCGGCGGCCCCGCCCCGGTCCGGACGGGGCGGGGGAGTGGCCGCTCATGCGTCGACCGCCTTCAGCTCGTAGCGCAGCTCGGCCACCAGCTGTTTGCCGGTGACCGTCAGCTCGGCCGCGGCCGAGAGCCGGTCCAGGGCCTCGTGGATGAGGTCCGAGCCGCCCGGCTCGGGCCCCGCGGTGGCCCGCCGGTACGCCTCCACCGCCACCCGCTCGTGCACGTCCGCCAGCAGCCGTGACACGGGTACCGGGCGCGACCGCCACGGCGACGGGTGCTGCCACTCCCCGTCCAGCGCGTACAGATCGGTCACCTCGGTCAGGGCGCGCAGCCGGGTCCGCCGCCGTCCGGTCAGCAGCGCGAGCGCGGTCTCCCGTACGCCCGCCGCGTACGGCACCCCGAGCGCCCCCGGCCCGTGCCGGCCGGCCTCGCCCCAGCCGCCGGCCCGCGGGCCGCCCGCGAGCGGGGTGAGCGTGGTCAGCCCGACCGCCGCCGCCCGGGCGAAACCGGGCACCGCCTTGTGCAGCAGCGCCCAGGCGCGGTCGAGCCGACCGCGCCACTCCTCGGTCTCGCCCGCGCCGAGCCGGAGCCGGGGCGGGCGGGGGAAGCAGTTGCGGTAGGGGTCGAGGTCCTCCAGCGCCACCGGCGCCGTGCCCGGGCCGGGAGACCAGGTGCGTACGGGCTGCCAGCGGGCGTCGCCCGCCGCCGGTCCGAAGCGGTGCTCGGAGCGGCCGTCCCGGGCGGCGTAGCCGTCGTCGGTGACGCGCAGGGAGGCCCGGCCCTCGGTGCCCGGCTCCCCGAGCCGCAGCAGGCCGAGCGTTGGCAGGTACACCTCGCCGTCCCGGTAGGCCACCTCGGCCGGCAGGTCCAGCCCGCCGCGCAGCACGGCTGCGGCGGCCAGCGCGGTGAGCCTGCGGGCCGCCTCCGCACCGCCGGGCCGGCCGTCGCGCGCGGCGTCCAGCGACGCTAGCACCCAGGTCCGGGTGTACGGGTGGTCCAGTACGGCGTCCAGCGCGTCGGCGCCCGTCTCTCCGGCCCGCTCCACGGCGCCCACGAGCTCCCAGGCGTGCGCCCATGCGGGGTCGCGGGCCAGGTCCGTGTTCAGCCGGGCCAGCAGGATCCGGGTCAGCTCCTCCTGGGAGCGGGTCAGTTCGGCCGGGTCGGACAGCTGCGGGGCGGTCTCCCGGTGCGCCGTGCGGCCCTCGACCCCGTCGACCAGTTCGCGCAGGTCGGTGCAGTACACGGAGGGGTTGTCGAAGCCGTTGGGGTCGCGGTAGCGGTGGGTGTAGAGGCCGCCGCCGCACGAACGTACGACGGGGCAGCCGCGGCACGACTCGCTGACGCCCGCCAGGCCCAGCTGCCGGGCGCGGACCCCGGGATGGGCCGCGACCTGGTCGAGAGCGTGGTCGAAGACGTTGAACCCGGTGGCCGCGGCCCCCTCGAAGGCGCTCTTGAGGGAGTCCACCTGTTCCAGGGTGCCGTCGGTCTCGACGACGACGAGGTCGGTGGGGGCGAGGCCGAGCGACTCGGTGAGGCTGGGCCCGCCGCGCAGCGTGGACAGGAGGGACTCGAAGAGGCGGACGGGGACCGGGCGGCCCAGCCGCTCCCAGTGGTCGAAGACCCGCAGGAGCCAGCGGGCGTAGGCGTCCGGGGCGTCGTCGGGCCGGGCGGGCGGCGTTTCCCAGGTGGCGTGCGGGAGGAGGAAGTCCACGCGTGGGGGTTCGAGTTCGACCAGCGCGTCGAGCACGGCGACGGGGTCGTTGGCCACGTCCACGGTGCAGAGCAGGCCTTGGTAGAGGTGGCGGTAGGGCGCGGAGCGCAGCAGACCCACGGCCGCGAGGACCAGCGGATGGCTCGTCCGGCCGTCCGCGAAGCGGCGGTGGCGGTCGTTGGCGGCGCGGTCGCCGTCGAGGGAGACTCCGACCCGGACGCCGTACTCGGCGAAGAGGTCGAGGTATCGGGTGCTGAGCTGGAGCCCGTTGGTGTGGATGCGCAGGTCGAGTGCGGCGATCCCGGTGAGCGCCCGGCTGAACTCCTCGCAGACGAGTCGGAGCCGGGCCGTGCCCGCCAACAGGGGTTCCCCTCCGTGGAGAATCACCGTGACGGAGGGGAGAGCATGGTCACGGGCATGTTCGGCGAGCCTCGACGCGGTCTGTGAAACAACCTCCGGCGAGATCACTTTCGGCCGGGCTCGCCAGCTCTGATCTGCGTGTTCGTAGACATAGCAATGATCACAAGCAAGATCGCATCTGCTGTGAACTTTCAGGACGATCTCGCGAAATGCGATCAGGCCGGTCATTTGGCCAGTCTAGAGCTCTCGCTCCGCCTCAGAGTGCGGAGTTGAAGATCGGTGCCTGAACCGGACGGCCGGATTCTGCCGGGAGCACGCGATCGAGCGTCGCGACCGCGGACGCGGTTCCGATGTCGATCTTGGCGAGCGGGACCCGGCGGGCCTTGACCGTGCTGGTCGGGGGGGTTGCGGAAGTGTTCACGACACCGTCCTCGGGGAAGCCATAGGGAATGGGCATGTGAATGACAAACAGCGGCATGCTGCCGTCAAGCGTGGACTTTACTAGGCCACACCCCATTGGCAACCGAGACATGACGCCTGGTCAACCGTTCTATAGCGAGTGAGGCGTATTTCCCGAGGTGGCTTGTTCGGCCGTTCGCCGGACGGCAAGATCCAATTCTTCCGGCGGTGGAACCGGCAGGGGTTCGCGCCGGGCCGGACAGGGCTTCCGGGCGGGCCCGGCGCCGGGCGGGAACCACCCGTGACCTGGGCATTTCAGGGGGCGGTCGAAGTCCTGGCCGGCCCGGAGGCCGTGGTCACCGGCCCCGACGCGGGGTCAGGAGCCGCCGCGATGCCCGTCGAGGCCGCGGAGACCGCCCGGCCCGAGGGCCGGGGTTCGGCTGCGGCCGGCTGCCTGCCGTCGCCGCCGAACAGCAGCATGAGGACCGTGACGACCGCGGTGCCCGCGCCGATCGCGCCCACGAGGTCGCCCTTGGGTGCGGTGCCGGACCGCGCGTGCTTGTGGACGGCGTACCCGACGAGGAGTCCGGCGCCGAGTACCGCCATGCCGATGTCGTCGATGTGCAGGATCATGGGAGTGGCCTTCCAGGCTGGTGAAGTTCGGCCATGTCGAGCCGCATGCCGGCTCGGGGTAGGCGGACTTTAGAGGCCTCACGCCACTTGCAACCTGATACATGGCGGCTGATCAACCGTTCGACGGCGAGCGCGGCCACGTGCCCCTCGGAGGGGCCTGTGAGGGTGAACTGCCCTCAGGCGGGCTGCTGTTCGCTCAGCTCCGGTGCGGGGAGGTCGCGCAGCAGCCAGTTGAGCACGTCGGGCAGTGCGCGCAGGGCCGCGAAGTGGGCGGCGGTCGGCTCGATCGTGGCGGTGGCCCCGGGGATCCGGCGCGCCAGCCAGCGGGAGTGACCCACGGGGGAGAACACGTCGAGCTCCCCGTGCCAGATCAGCACCGGACAGCGGATGTCGGCCGGGTCGAAGCCCCAGGAGCGGCTGGAGGCGAGGACGTCGTCGATCCAGCCGTACGCCGAACGGCGCAGCCCCTCACGGTAGTTCCGCAGCAGCATCGACCGCAGCCCGGCGTCCGAGACGATCATGCGATCGTTGGCGGTCAGTTCCCGGCGCAGTTCGTCCAGCAGCCGCCCCGGGTCCTTGCGGATGCCGGCGGCGCGCGGGATCAGCCGGGCGGCCAGTTCCTCGGGGTCGGCGAAGGCGGTGGTGTACTCCTTGACGTTCGACGCCGCCATCCCGGCGAACCAGTCCAGGTCCTCCGCGTCCCGGGGAGCCAGCCCGACCATGGCCGCGGTGCGGGTGACCCGCTCCGGCAGCAGGGCGGCGCAGGCGAGGGCGCCGGCGGCGCCCCCGGAGCGGCCCGCCACGGCGAACCTGTCCAGACCGAAGGCGTCGGCCACGGCGGCCACGTCGTGGGCCACGTCGGCGACGGTGCGGCCCGGATGACGGTCGGAGCCGCCGTAGCCGGGTCTGTCATAGGCGATGAGCTGCATCCGGCGCTGGTAGAGGACCATGCCCCGGGGGGCCGGTCCCAGGCGGCTGCCGGGCATGCCGTGGAGCAGGAAGACGGGTCTGCCGTCCGGATCGCCCCAGCGCTCCACGGTCAGAGCGCGCCCGTCCGCTGTGCGCACCTGATCGCGCACGCGCTCCCTCCCTCACGATCGGTGTGGGTCGTCATGCCGATTGTGCTCGCTGGGGGAGGAGTGCGGTAGGGCGCACTTCGGGGGTGGTTCTTGTGGAGGTTCCCGGGTGCGTGCGCCGTCGTCCGGTGGGGTTCGCGCTGCGGGAGCGCTCCGGCCGGAGGCGGCCGGAGGGGCGGGGTCGGCCCGGAGGGGCGGAGGCGGCCGGGGCGGCGGCCCGTGCCCGCGGGGCGGTTCGGTGCGGTCGGGGGCGTGGTGGAGGGGCGGTGCCCGGTCGGACGATCGATCCCCGCCCGGTGGCACCGCGCACCGGCTCGCCGGCGCCGGCGGCCTCACTGTCGGTCGAGGCCCACCGGGGAGCCCGGACGGCCTCGGCGGAGGGCCGCGCAGGCCAGGGTGACCGCCGAGCCGACCGCCGCCCAGGCGGCCAGCACCAGCATCGGCCCGCCGGCGCCGTTGCCGCGGAAGTACGTGATGGAGCGGGCGGCATACGTACCGGCGCCCGGTGGCAGGGCCGGCCCGATGGTGCTCCAGAACGGCGGCAGCAGCGGGTAGGGGTAGGCGCCGCCCGCGCTCGGGTTGCCGAGCACCACGACCAGCAGGATGGCCAGGCCGATGCCGACCACCCCCGCCAGCCCCTGGAGGGCGAGGGTGATCGCGCCGACCGCGAAGACGACCAGGGTGCCGAGCCCCCACAGGCCCCAGATGCTGCCGGGCAGTGCGTCCAGGACCGGGCCGGCGATGACCGTGCCGAGCAGTCCGGCGGCGATCGCGTACGCGAGCAGCGCGCCGAGCCGGATCACGGCGCGGTGCGTGTTGGCGGGCCGCGCACCGGCGCTGATCGCGAGGATCGCGGCGCACAGGTAGCCGCCCACGCACCAGCCGATGACGAGGTAGAAGGAGCTCAGGCCGCGACTGTCGCCCTTGGCGGCCGGGGCCACGTCGGTGACTCGCACGGTCCGCCCCTGGGCCCGTTCGGCGGCGCCCACGACCTCTTCCAGGGCCTGGGACAGCGAGGCTCCGGCGCCCGAGGCGACCAGCAGCCGGTCGGTCCGGCCGGCCGGGTCGATGATCAGCGCGCCGTCGACGTCCCGGTCCCGTACCCCGGCGAGCGCTGCTGCCTCGTCCTCGACGACCCGGGGGGCGAGCGGGTCTCCGGGCAGGGCGCCGAGCTGCTGCGCGGACCGCTCGGCCACCGGCGCGGCAGGCGCGGTCACCGCGATGGGGATCTCGCTGGGCCTGGGATGGTGGAAGGCCCCGATGTACGAGGTGATGAAGGCGAGCTGGAGCACCAGCACACCCAGGACGAGCAGCGCCGCCCGGGTGGTCACGGCGTCCTTGATCTCGGCGAGGAAACCTTGGGACGGGGTCATGTCTCACACGCTCGGCGTGCGGGGGACGGGCCGCAGCAGGGGCGGGCCGAACGGATGACACACCCCCACCCAGGTGCTCGAACAAGTGTTTCGCACGGATATTCGATTTGCTCTATGGTGGAGAGCGGGGGTGGTGTTCGACGAGCGAAGCAGGAGGCCGCGGGTGCCTGGTTTTACGCATCTGCACACCGTTTCGGGGTTCTCCGTGCGCTACGGAGGCTCGCACCCGGAAAGGCTGGCGGAGCGTGCCGCCGGGCGGGGTATGGACGCCCTCGCCCTGACCGACCGCGACACCCTCGCGGGCGCGGTCCGGTTCGCGAAGGCGTGTGCCGGCGTGGGCATCCGGCCGCTGTTCGGCGCGGACCTGGGGGTGGCCCCCGCCGCCCCCTCCGCGGCGGGCCCGGCCGGGCCGGGGGGCTCGACCGTGTCCGCCGCGGGCGGCGGTCCGGGTGAGGCCTCGTATCGGCGGCGCACCCCCGTCAAAGGTGGGGCCTTCCTGGGCGAGTCCGCAGCCCGGGCCGTCTTCCTGGCCCGGGACGGGGCCGCCGGCTGGGCCGAGCTGTGCCGGATGGTCACCGCCGCCCACGCCGGGGCCGCCGAGGTGCCGCTCGTCCCCTGGGACGCCCTGCGCGGGGAGGGCGTCTTCGTCCTGCTCGGGCCCGGCTCCGACGTGGGGAGGGCACTCGCGGCGGGCCGCCCCGACCGCGCCGCCCGGCTGCTCGCACCCTGGCGGGAGGTCTACGGCGACTCCCTGCGCCTGGAGGCCGTGCACCACGGCCGTACCGGCACCGGCCCCGGCTCGCTGCGGCTGGCCGCCCGTACCGTCGGCTTCGCCGCCGAGCAGGGCGTCCCGGCCGTGCTCACGAACGCCGTCCGCTACGCCGACCCCGGCCAGGGGCCGGTCGCCGACATCCTCGACGCGGCCCGCCGCCTGGTGCCCGTCGACCCCCGTGGCCCCCTCGACACCGGCGAGCGCTGGCTCAAGGCCCCCGCCGCCATGGCGGAGGCCGCGGACCTGATCGCCCGGGCCGCCGGTCTCGGCCCCGCCGACGCCCGACGCCTGCTCGCGCAGACCCGGCACACCGCGGAGGCCTGCTCCGTGGACCCCGAGGACGACCTCGGCATCGGCTCCGTGCACTTCCCCGAGGCCCGCCTCGTCGGCGCCGCCCACCGCAGCGCCCAGCGGGTCCTCACCTCCAGGGCCTCCGCCGGCATGGTGCTGCGCGGCTACGCGGGCGACCCCGCCTACTGGGAGCGGATGCACCACGAGCTCGACATCATCGCCCACCACGGCTTCGCCTCCTACTTCCTGACGGTCGCCCAGGTGGTGGACGACGTGCGGGAGATGGGCATCCGGGTGGCGGCCCGCGGCTCCGGCGCCGGCTCACTCGTCAACCACCTGCTCGGGATCGCGCACGCCGACCCCGTCGAGCACGGCCTGCTGATGGAGCGCTTCCTGTCCAAGCGGCGGCGCGTCCTGCCCGACATCGACATCGACGTGGAGTCCGCCCGCAGGCTGGAGGTCTACCGGCGGATCATCGACCGGTTCGGTGCCGAGCGCGTCGCCACCGTCTCCATGCCCGAGACCTACCGGGTCCGTCACGCCGTCCGCGACGTCGGCGCCGCCCTGTCCATGGACCCGGCCGTCGTCGACCGGCTCGCCAAGGCCTTCCCGCACATCCGGGCCCGCGACGCCCGCGCCGCGCTGGAGGAACTGCCCGAACTGCGCGACGTGCGCGGGCAGTCGTACGGGCGGCTGTGGGAGCTCGTCGAATCGCTGGACGCGCTGCCGCGCGGGATCGCCATGCACCCGTGCGGGGTGCTGCTCTCCGACGCCTCGCTGCTCGCCCGCACGCCGGTGGTCCCCACCAGCGGGGAGGGCTTTCCGATGTCCCAGTTCGACAAGGACGACGTGGAGGAGCTCGGGCTGCTCAAGCTGGACGTGCTGGGGGTGCGGATGCAGTCCGCGATGGCGCACGCGGTCGCGGAGATCCGGCGCGGCACGGGGGAGGAACTCGACCTGGACGACCCGGTGCAGGTGCCGCCGGGCGACCGGGCCGCGTACGAGCTGATCCGCTCGGCCGAGACGCTGGGCTGCTTCCAGATCGAATCACCGGGCCAGCGGGACCTGGTGGGGCGGCTCCAGCCGTCGACCTTCCACGACCTGGTCGTCGACATCTCCCTCTTCCGCCCGGGACCGGTGGCCGCCGACATGGTGCGGCCCTTCATCGAGGCCCGGCACGGACGGGCCCCGGTGCGCTTCCCGCACCCGGACCTGGCCGACGCGCTGCGCGAGACGTACGGGGTGGTGGTCTTCCACGAGCAGATCATCGAGATCGTGGACGTCATGACCGGCTGCGGCAGGGACGAGGCCGACCGGGTGCGGCGCGGTCTGTCCGACCCGCCGTCACAGGCGCGGATCAAGGTCTGGTTCGCGGCGAAGGCGACCGAACGCGGCTATCCGGTGGAGGTGATCGCCCGTACCTGGGAGATCGTGGAGGCCTTCGGGTCGTACGGCTTCTGCAAGGCGCACGCGGTGGCCTTCGCCGTGCCCACCTACCAGTCGGCGTGGTTGAAGGCGCACCACCCGGCCGCCTTCTACGCCGGGCTGCTGACGCACGATCCGGGGATGTACCCGAAGCGGCTGCTGCTGGCGGACGCGCGGCGGCGGGGCGTGCCGGTGCTGCCGCTGGACGTGAACCGGTCGGCGGCCGCCCACCGCATCGAACTGGTGTCCGAGGAGGGTGGTGTGTGGGGGCTGCGGCTCGGGCTCGCCGACGTCCACGGCATCAGCGGGGCCGAAGCGGCCCGGATCGAGTCCGGGCAGCCGTACGCCTCCCTGCGCGACTTCTGGGACCGGGCCCGTCCGGGGCGCCCGGTCGCCGAACGGCTGGCCCAGGTGGGCGCCCTGGACTCGTTCGGCGCCAACCGGCGCGATCTGCTGCTCCACGTGACGGAACTGCACGGCGCGCAGCGGGCCGCCGGCGCACGCGGCTCCCAGCTCCCGCTGGAGGGCGGCCGGTCCACGGCCTCCGTCGGGCTGCCCGACCTGACCGATGCGGAACGGCTCAGCGCCGAGCTCGGCGTCCTCGGCATGGACACCTCACGGCACCTGATGGGCGACCACCATGCCTTCCTGGCCGAGCTGGGAGTGATCCCGGCCCGCCGGCTGCGGGAGACCGAGCACGGGCGGACCGTACTGGTCGCGGGCGCCAAGGCGGCCACCCAGACCCCGCCGATTCGGTCCGGGAAGCGGGTCATCTTCACGACCCTCGACGACGGCACGGGCCTGGTCGACCTGGCCTTCTTCGACGACAGCCACGAACGGTGCGCGCACACCGTCTTCCACTCCTTCCTGCTACTGGTGCGAGGTGTCGTGCAGCGCAGGGGCCCGCACAGCCTGAGTGTGGTCGGGGCGGCCGCGTGGAACCTGGCGGAGCTGGTGGAACTGCGGTCGGCGGGCGGCCTGGACGCGGTCGCCGCCCGTCTCGCCGAGCCGGCCGGCGGTCCCTCTGGCGGCCCCACCGGCGAACCGGCCGCCGCGGGCCGGAATGCCGCCGACGGGGAGCCGGCCGCGAAGGAGCCCGGGCGCACGATCCGCATGTCCACGGGATACGAGATGAACCCCTGGGCCGATCTCCGGCCGCCGGGCACCGGCCCCGCGACCGGCCGCAGGCTGTGGCACTCCAGCCCGGGGAGCGCGGGATGAGCGCCACCGGGAAGACCGTGATGTGCCTGCGGCTGCGCCCCGCCGGCGGAGGACCGCTCGGGGCCGGGGAGTACGCCGGGGTGCTCGCGCTGCTCGGCGGGATCACCCCGGCCGTGCAGGCCCTGCCGCCCGACACCGCCCTCGCCGACGTTCGGGGCGCGCTGCGCTACTTCGGCTGCGACGCCCGCCGGTTGGCCGCCCTGATCCGGGTCCGGGCCCTCGCCCTGCACGGGGTAGACGCCGCCGTCGGCGTGGCCGGCAACCCCATGCTGGCCCGTGCGGCGGCCCGCGAGGCCCGGCCCGGCGGGACCCTGGTGCTCCCCGAAGACCCGGCCGCCGTGCGGGACTTCCTGGCGGACAAGCCCGTCACGGCACTCGACGGGGTCGGCGCCGGGGCTGCCCGCACCCTGTGTTCCTACGGCCTCGACTCCGTCGGCCGGGTCGCCGCGGCCCCGCCCGCAGCCCTGCGGCGGATCCTCGGCGCTCGGCTCGGCCGCGAGGTGCACGAGCGCGCCCTCGGGATCGACCGGACCCCCGTCCGGCCGGGCTCGGCCGCCCGGACCCTCGCCGCCGAGCGGCTCTTCGACCGGGACGAGCTGGATCCCGCACGGCATCGGCGGGCCCTCCTCTCGCTGACGGAGGAGCTCGGCGCGAAGCTTCGTACACAAGAGGGCGGGCGGGTGTGCCGCGTCCTGACGCTCGGCGTCCGCTGCGCCGACCGCACCACGCTCACCCGGACCCGCACCCTGGCCGAGCCCACCGCGCACTCGGCCGCCCTGACCGCCGCGGCCTACGCCCTCTACGGCGGCCTCGGCCTGCAACGGGCCCGGGTCCGCGCGCTGTCCCTGCGGGTCGAGGGCCTGATCCCGGCCGAACGGGCCGTGCGGCAGCTCAGTCTCGACCCCGAGGACGAGAAGGCCCGCCGCCTGGAGGCCGTCACGGACCGGGTCCGTACGCGGTTCGGACCACACGCCATTGCCCGCGGCACGCTGGCCGCCTGACGGATGGTCGGACGACACACCAGTTTTTACCGACGCGTAACTTCCCTGTTTTGCTACTGGCCCGTAATTTAGCGGCAGCAGCCCCCCTTGTGATCCGGATCACGGGACGAATCCCCACGCTCATCCCCTTGAGTCGACCGCAAGGAGATCACACGATGCTGCCCTGGAGACGCCTGCTCCGCCCGCTGGCCGTCCTCGTCCTCACCGCCGCCGCGCTCGTCGCCCCCACCGGCGCGGCGCAGGCCGCGTCCGCCCCCAGCAGTGGCTGGAACAACTGGTCCTGCAAGCCGTCCGCAGCCCACCCGCGCCCCGTCGTCCTCGTCCACGGAACCTTCGGCAACTCCTGGGACAACTGGCTCGGGCTCGCCCCCTACCTCGTGCACCGCGGGTACTGCGTCTACTCGCTCGACTACGGCCAGCTGCCCGGCGTGCCCCTCTTCAACGGGCTCGGCCCCATCGACAAGTCCGCCGAACAGCTCGACGTCTTCGTGGACAAGGTGCTCGCCGCGACCGGCGCCCCCAAGACCGACATCATCGGGCACTCGCAGGGCGGCATGATGCCGCGCTACTACCTGAAGTTCCTCGGGGGCGCGCAGAAGGTCAATGCCCTGGTCGGGCTCGCCCCCGACAACCACGGCACCACGCTGCTCGGTTTCACCAAGCTCCTCCCGTACTTCCCCGGGGCCGGCGACCTGATCAGCAGCGCGACCCCCGGCCTCGCCGACCAGATCGCCGGCTCCGCCTTCCTGCAGAAGCTCAACGAGGGCGGGGACACCGTGCCCGGGGTCAAGTACACGGTGATCGCCACCAAGTACGACGAGGTGGTGACGCCGTACCGGAGCGGCTTCTTGGAGGGGCCGAACGTACGCAACGTCGTGCTCCAGGACCTGTGCTTCCTGGACCTCTCGGAGCACGTCACCATCGGGCTCACCGACCGGATCGCCTGGCACGAGGCGCTCAACGCCCTCGACCCGGCCAACGCCGAACGGACCACCTGCGCCTCGGTGTTCGACTGACACCGGGTGCGGGCGGTCCGCTCCGGGGACCGGTCCGGTTCGGCTAGCGCCCGTGGCGGCCCGCCGTCGTCGCACGGCGGCGGGCCACCGCGAACAGCACGGCCGCACCGGCGACCAGGGCGCCGGCCCCGGCGATCGCGATGGACGGGGTGGCACTGTTGCCGCCGGTCTCGGCCAGGTTGCCACCCGCCGAGGAGCCCGAGCCCGCCGGGTCCACGGAGCTCGCGGAGGCGGGCGAGGACGTGGACGGGAGGAGCGCGCCGGCCGCGCCGTTCGTCTTCGGGCCGTTGTTGCCGTGGCCGTTGTGCTCCACCGAGGACTTGCCGGCGCCGTCGGAGATCTGCTGGTCGGTCGGGGCGGAGGGCTTGTCGGACGGCTTCGACCCGTTGCCGTTCCCGTTGCCGTTCCCGTCGCCGGACCCGTTGCCGGTGCTGGGCCGGGTGCTCGGCGCGGCCCCCGTACCGCCGTTGTCCTTGCCGAAGACCACGTCGGAGCAGGTGTAGAAGGCCTCCGGGCTGTCGGAGCGCTGCCAGATGCTGTAGATCAGGTGGCGGCCGGACTTGTTCGGGACGGTCCCGGAGAACACGTAGTCGCCGCTCTGCATGCCCGGGTCGGTGGCCTTCGCGAACGGCGCGGGCTCCAGGTCGGACCACTTCAGCGGCTTCGACGGGTCGTAGCCGTCCTTCGTCACGTACAGCTCGAAGGAGCCCTTGTGCGGAGCCGTGCCCTTGTAGCGGAAGGTGTGCGGACCGGCGGACATCGGGCTGGCCGGCCAGTCGCCGCGGGCGAGGTCCAGGCCCCGGTACTTGTCGTTGCCGGCCGAGCACAGCCGGCCGTTCGGGATCAGCGTCCGGTGGTTCCCGGCCGCGTTGGCGATGTTGACGGCGTTCCAGTCGTAGAACGCCTGGGTCCCGCTCGCGGCGACGGCCGCCTTGCACGCCGCCGACTTCGGTGACTCCGGTCCCTCCGCGTAGCATGCCGCGACCCGGCTGACCGGGTCGGTCATCGAGCCGTGGGCGGCCGCGGGAACGGCGGCGTACGCGGCCAGCGCGAGCGGGGCGAGACCGGCGGCGGCGATGCGGATCGGCGTCACGGTACGGCGGCGTGCGGGCATGAGCGGGTCTCCTTCGGGCAAGGCGGGGGCGCGCCTGCGGAAGCGGGCTCGGCGGCGCCGCCCCCCGGCGGCGCCACGACCGGCCCTTCCTGTCCTGGCCCCGCCAAGCTAGCCCCCGGACCACGCCTTTTCGCCGCACGGACCCCCCAGAGGAGGATCCTTAGGCTCCGCTTAAGGCAGGGACAAGCACCGCCTCAGGAACCGCCCCCGACCCGCGCGGGAAGGCCGCCGCAGCTAGGGAAGGAGCGCGGCCAGGCCGGGCTCCGAGCGGGCCAGTTCCTCCAGGGCGTCCAGGGCGCGGACGGCCTGGCTCGCCGCCTCCGGGTCGCTCGTCGCGAGCCCGCTCTCGGCGAACTCGTCCTCGTCCAGCCGCAGGACGGTTGTCCCGTCCGCCGAGACCCACAGGTCGAGGTCCAGGTCCTCCACGAGGATCTCCCCGCTCTGGATGTGGACCGGGCGCGTCACGTCGCAGTACCAGCCCTTCAGGACGCCGTCGCCCGTGCGCACCTCCTTGACCGCGTACCAGCGGGTCCGCCAGAAGTGCTCGGTGAACACGTCGCCCGGCTCGAAGCGGACGAAGCCGAAGTCCCGCACGCCCTCCGCAGCCCACGGGGCCCGCACGGAGATGCGGTCGCCGTCGTCGGCGACCCGCGTCGCCGGATAGCGGATCTTGGTCCGGCCCGCCTTGGTCAGGACGACGGTCAGCTGTTCGGTCACGGTGTCCCCGGCCTCCTCGTGCAGTGCGTCTCGGTCGCGTAGATCTCGTACCCGAACCACCGGCTCGGCGCCCGGAGACTGTCCGGACGGAGATCGCGGATCGACCCGGTCATGCGGCAGACGCTACGGGCGGCACCCTGGCCGGCGCCTCCCAATTGACCGGCGATGGTGGACAATCACCCCCGTGAGCTCGACGAACCTGAAGATCACCATCGACGGCTCGGCCGGGTCGGCCGCCCCGTACGAACAGCTGCGCGCGCAGATCGCCGCCCGGGCCCGGTCCGGGAAGCTGCCGGCCGGCTTCAAACTGCCGACGGTACGGGGGCTGGCGGAGGACCTGGGGCTGGCCGCCAACACCGTCGCCAAGGCCTACCGGGCACTGGAGGCCGACGGGGTGATCGAGACGCGGGGCCGCAACGGGACCTTCGTCGCGGCGGCGGGGGAGGGGGCGGCGCGCGAGGCCGCCTCCGCTGCGCAGGCGTTCGCGGAGCGGGTGCACCGGCTGGGGCTGACGGAGGCCGAGGCGGTCTCCGCCGCCACCGAAGCGCTCCGGGCCCGGTACGCCGCGAAGTAGGCCCGGCCGCGGCCCGGCCCGTGACCAGGCCCGCGGGGCTCCGCCCCGGACCCCCGCGCCTCTAACACCGGCGGGGCCGGATTCGGGCCGCCGGAGGCTTACAGGTACAGCCCCGCCTCCGAGTGGGGCTGCGGGGGCAGCACCGCGGCCGGGCCCGCGCCACGGCGCAGGGCGAACAGTTCGGCCAGGGTGGCGCCCTCGCGGGAGACTCCCTCGTCGGTGCCCAGCCAGTCCACCGCCTCACGGTGGGTCAGCCGCCCGACCTCGATGCGGGCCAGGCAGCGCCCGGGGCGGACCACCGCCGGGTGGAGACGTTCCAGGTCCTCGTTGGTCGTCACGCCGACGAGGACGTTGCGGCCCTGCCCGAGCAGTCCGTCCGTCAGGTTCAGCAGCCGCGACAGGGCCTGGCCTGCCGTGTGCCGGGCCTCGCCGCGGATCAGTTCGTCGCAGTCCTCCAGCAGCAGGAGCCGCCAGCGGCCCTTCGCCGTGCCCTCGTCCTCGCCGATCGCGATGTCCATCAGGTAGCCGACGTCGTTGAACAGCCGCTCCGGGTCCAGGACGCAGTCCACCTGGCACCAGTCCCGCCAGGACCGGGCCAGCGTGCGCAGGGCCGAGGTCTTGCCCGTGCCCGGCGGCCCGTGCAGCAGGAGCAGCCGCCCGGCGATGTCGTCCGGGGTCACCTTCATCAGCCGGTCCATGGCTCCGGCGACCGGCGCGGTGTAGTTGGGCCGCACCTCCGCCCAGGTCCCTGCGGCGATCTGGCGGGTCGTCCGGTACGGGCCGCGGCGCGGCGAGACGTACCAGAAGCCCATCGTGACGTTCTCCGGCTGGGGTTCCGGCTCGTCCTGTACGTTCTCGGTGGCCTCGCCGAGCACGCTGGAGGCGAGTTCGTCGCTGACCGCCGTCACGGTCACGTCCGCGCCCCGGCTCCACCGGGAGACGAGCATGGTCCAGCCCTTGCCCTCGGCGAGGGTGGCGCTGCGGTCGCTGTCGCGCGCCGAGCGCAGCACGGTGGCCTCCGGCGGCAGGAGGGTCGCCTCCGCCTTGACCCGTTCGATCGAGACGCTGTGCGAGTAGGGCTGCTCGCCCGAGGCGAACCGGCCGAGGAACAGCGCGTCGACGACGTCCGACGGTGAATCGCTGTCGTCGACGTTGAGCCGGATCGGCAGCGCGTCATGCGGGTTGGCTGGCATGGCGCCCATGATCCGGCACGAGGTGCCCGCGTGCACGCGTGTTTCGCCGGATCGGGTGCCAAGTTCCCTCTTCAAACGCGGGGCGGGTGAAGATTCCGGCCGCAACTCCACTCCGAACATTCTTGGCATGGACACTTCCGGCGACTCCCGGCTGCTTGTACCAACGACTCAGGAGCAACCCCCACAAGGAGCCGCACACATGAGCATGAGAATGTCGCGCTTCGCTGCCCTGACCTCCTCCCTCTTACTCGCCGCGGGCGCCGTGCTGTTCGGCGCCGGCCAGGCGGCCGCCGCCCAGGCCGACTTCGGCTACGTCGCCCTCGGCGACTCGTACTCCTCCGGACTCGGTGCCGGCAACTACGACGGTGCGAGCGGCAACTGCAAGCGCACCAACCGCGCCTACCCCGCCCTCTGGGCTGCGGCCCACTCCCCGCAGACCTTCGCCTTCACCGCCTGCTCGGGCGCCCGTACCGGTGATGTGCTCTCGGGTCAGCTCGGCCCGCTGAACTCCGGGACCGACCTGGTCAGCATCACCATCGGCGGCAATGACGCCGGATTCTCCGACGTCATGACGACCTGTGTGCTCCAGTCCGAATCCACGTGCGTCAACCGGGTGAACCAGGCCAAGGCCTACGTGGACTCCACCCTTCCCGGACTGCTCGACCGCGTCTACGACGCCATCGACAGCCGGGCTCCCTCCGCCCGCGTCGTCGTCCTCGGCTATCCCCGCTTCTACAAGCTGAACGGCACCTGCATCGCCGGTCTGACCGAGGGCGAGCGCACCGCCATCAACGGCGCGGCCGACCACCTCAACGCCGCCATCGCCAAGCGCGCCGCGAGCCACGGCTTCACCTTCGCCTCGGTCGTCGGCTCCTTCACGGGCCACGAGATCTGCTCCGGCAGCCCGTGGCTGCACAGCGTCAACTGGCTGAACATCCCCGAGTCCTACCACCCGACCGCCGCCGGACAGTCCGGCGGCTACCTGCCCGTCCTCACCAACGCCGCCTGATCCGGCAGACCGGCCTCCGGTGTCGCCGCGGCGCTCGGCGTCGGCGACACCGGAGACGGGCTCCCGCCGGGCGAGGAGGCCCCGCCCGACGGCGTCGCCTTCTCGCACGTCACGGAGGTCGCCACCCAGGAGGTGGCGACCTCCGCCGGGCCCCGCACCTCCAGCCGCACCGCGTCCTCGAAGACCCCGTCGGGCAGGTGGGTGAACTCGGTGTGCTCCAGCCGCCGGCTCTTCGGCCCGGCGGCCTCGTACGTGACGGACTGCCAGCCGGGCCCGGAGCTCCGCCCGCTCCGCGTGGCCCAGCGGTACTCCAGCACCACCGGGACCCGCTCCACCTCGACGGTCGCGCTGAAGGCGGGCGCCTGCCCCGGGGGCGGCGGGCAGTTCCCGGCGTACGCGGTGCGCACCGCGTCGACGTACACCGACACGTGCCCGTCCGCGCTCGGCGAAGCCGGAGCCGGAGCCGGGGACGATGCGGGCGCGGAGGCCGGCGCCGTCCCCGTGGAAGCCGTGGCGGGAGCCCCGGCGGTGGTGGCCGGGCCCGTCGGGGCACCCCCGTTCCCACCGCCGCCGCCCGTGTCCCCGAGGTCCTTCAGCAGGACCCAGCCCAGCGCGGCCAGGGCGAGCAGCAGCAGGGCGATCCCGGCGACGAGCACCGGTCCGGCCGCGCCCCCGCCTCCGCCCGCACCCCCGGCCGCGTCTCCGCCCGCACCCCCGGCCGCCGGAGTCCGGCCGGGTGCGGGGGGCGGTGCGGGCCGGGGCCCGTACGGCCCGCCGCCCTGTGGTTCGTGCCCGAGGCGGGCCGTCGGCATCGCCGGGGTGGGCCCCGACACCGGTCCGCCGGAGGCCCGTACGGTTCCGCCCGCGCCCACCACCCGCAGCATCCGGGCCGCCTCCGCCGCGTCCAGTCGCTGCGCCGGATCCTTGCGCAGCAGCCCCGCCAGTACGGGCTCCAGCGGACCGGCCCGGCGTGCCGGGGGCGGATCCCCGTCCACCACGGCCCGCAGCGTGTCCAGTGCGGTTGCCTGTCGGAACGGCGAGACCCCCTCGACGCAGGTGTAGAGCATGACGCCGAGCGACCACAGGTCCGACCCCGGGCCGGGTTCGCGTCCCAACGCCCTTTCCGGGGCGAGGAACTCGGGGGAGCCGACCACCTCGCCCGTCATGGTGATGGCGGAGGAGCCCTCCAGGCTCGCGATCCCGAAGTCGCCGAGCACCACCCGGCCGTCGTTGGCGACCAGTACGTTGGCCGGCTTCACGTCCCGGTGCAGCACCCCCGCGTCGTGCGCCGACCGCAGGGCGGCGAGGACCTGCTCGCCGATGTGGGCGGCGCGCTGCGGGGGCATCGGCCCCTCCGCCTCCAATACGTCGGCCAGCGAGAGCCCGCGCACCAGCTCCATCACGATCCAGGGGCGGCCGTCCTCGGAGGCGACGTCGTAGACCGTGACCACTCCGCGGTGCGAGACCCTGGCGGCGGCCCAGGCCTCCCGCTCCAGGCGCCGGTACATACGGGCGAGTTCGGCGGGGTCCAGCCCGGCCGGTGCGCGGACCTCCTTGACGGCCACGTCTCGGGCGAGCACCTCGTCCCGGGCCCGCCACACCACGCCCATGCCGCCGTGGCCGATCTGCTCCAGCAGTCGGTAGCGGCCCGCGACGACATGATCGGAGTTGGATTCCTCACTCACGCGAGCCCCCCGAATGCTTCCGTGCGCCCATGCGTCATCGTCCGGTCACTCCAAGTTAGCGCAGTGTGCATGAAGTGGCCCCTGTCGTGACGAGACTCGCGCCGGGCTCTTCCGGAGCGTGATGTCCGTACCGGATCCTGTGCGGAGAGTAACGGACAACTCCGCTGAGTAATCGTCAACTCCCCCTCGTGGCAGGGGTAATTCACACCACCGGGATACCCGGGGGCAATGCGGGGACGATAGGGTTAACCTGCCCGGGCCGGGTGCCCTCGTACGGGTGGGGAGAGATCATGGAACAGATAGCAATGCGCAGCAGGCCGCCACGCGTGCCTGCCATCACCTGCGGCAGCAGTGCGACCAGCTCGCGCCTCGACCGCCATCTCGCCGTGCTGGGCGGACCCGCCGTCCCGCACCGGGAGGCCGCGGAGGCGACCCTGCTGATGCGCGAACTCACCTCCCGCGACCATACGCACCGTCTGCGGAGCCGGAGCGCGCGCGTCTCGCTCTTCGCGCCGCTGCGCCGCCTGCGTCGCACGCTCTTCGGCAGCCGCCGCTCGTAACAGCCCTCGCACCCGCGGTCGTTCGCCCTTCCGGGCTCCGGCCGCCCCGGCCCTAAGCGATCACACCGTCCCGGCGCAGTTCCGAGATCCGTGCGCCCGCCATCCCCAGGGCGCGCAACAGGTCGTCGGTGTGCTCACCCAGCGCGGGCACCGCACCCATGTGCGGTGCCGCGCCGCCCGGCAGCCCGATCGGCGGCAGTAGCGCACGCAGCGGACCGACCGGCGATCCCACCTCCCGCCACCGGCCCCGGGCCGCGAGCTGCGGATGCCCGGCCAGCTGTGCCACCGAGTTCAGCCGCGCACAGGCGATTCCCGCCGCCTCCAGCCGGTCGATCGCCTCGTCCGCGCCCAGTCGGCCCAGTGCCTGCGCCACCACCGCGTCGGTCCTCTCCCGGTTCGCGGTGCGCGCCGTATTCGTCGCGTACGCCGGATCCTCGGCCAACTCGGCCCGGTCCAGCACCTGCCGCGCCAGACGCCGCCACTCGCGGTCGTTCTGCACGGACAGCAGCACCCGGTCCCCGTCCGCCGTCGGGTAGGCGTCGTACGGGGCGATCACCGCGTGTGCGAGCCCCGTGCGCACGGGCTGCTCCCCGCCGTGCATCGTGTGGTGCAACGGGTGCCCCATCCATTCGGCGAGCGCGTCCAGCATCGACACCTCCACCCGGCCGCCACGCCCGGTGGCGCCGCGGCGCAGCAGCGCGGCCAGCACCCCCGAGAAGGCGTACATGGCGGCCGCGATGTCGGCCGCCGGGATGCCCGCCTTGACCGGCTGCTCCGGAGTGCCGGTCACCGACACCAGCCCCGCCTCGCACTGCACGAGCATGTCGTAGGCGCGCTTGTGGGCGTACGGGCCTTCTGCGCCGTAGCCGGACACGTCCACGGCGACCAGCCGCGGATAGCGGTCGCACAGCGCGGCCGAGTCGAGTCCGAGGCGGGCGGCGGCCCCCTGGGCGAGGTTCTGCACGAAGACGTCCGCGTCGGCCAGCAGCCCGTGCAGCACCTCGCGGCCACGCGGGTCCTTCAGGTCGAGCGCGATCGACTCCTTGCCGCGGTTCGCCCACACGAAGTGCGAGGCGAGGCCGTGTGCGGTGGTGTCGTAGCCGCGGGCGAAGTCGCCGCCGTCGGGACGCTCGACCTTGATCACCCTGGCGCCGAGGTCGGCGAGTTGGCGGGTGGCGAAGGGGGCCGAGACGGCCTGCTCGACGGCGACGACGGTGATGCCGTCCAGGGGCAGCGGTTCGGTGCTCATGAAGCCCTGCCTACCTGGTCGGACGGGGGGCTGTCACCACCCGGCGGGCGATGTGTGCCGCTGAACGTCCGGGGTGGTCCTTCGTGAGGCCCGTGTCAGGCTCCGCCGCGGGCGAACCGGCGGGTGGCCGCGGGTACGGACACGGCGAGGAGCAGCGCCGACCACAGCAGTGCCGCGGCCACCGGATGCGCGGCCGGCCAGGCGGCGTCCGCCCCGGCCCGCCCCCCGGTGTTCCCGCACAGCTCGCGCACGGCGGTGGCGACGGCGCTGATGGGGTTCCATTCGGCGACCGTGCGCAGCCATCCGGGCAGGCCGGCGGTCGGCAGGTAGGCGCTGGAGAGCATCGGCAGGACGAAGGTGGCGCTGCCCAGCTGGCCCGCCGCCTCCTCGCTGCGGCTCAGCAAGCCCAGGTACGTGCCCGTCCAGGCGGCGGCGAAGCGGAACAGCAGGAGCACGCCCAGGGCCCCCAGTGCGCCGGGCAGGCCGTTCTCGGTTCGCCAGCCCATCGCCAGCCCCACCAACATCAGCGGCACCATCGACCCGGCCGTGGTGAGCAGGTCGGCCGCGGTCTGCCCGAGCGGCACGGCGCAGCGGCTCATCGGCAGGGTCCGAAAGCGGTCCGTCACCCCGCGGTGGGCGTCCTGGGCGGCCGTGAACATGCCGGTCATCAGGCCGTTCGCGGCCGTGGCGGCGAGCAGCCCCGGCACCAGGAACTCCCGGTACTCGGAGCCCGGCATGGCGAGCGCGCTGCCGAAGACGTAGCCGAAGAAGAGCAGCATCGTGAGCGGCATGGTCTGGGTGAGGACCAGGAGCGCCGGTGCGTGCCGGGCCTTCTGCAACTGGCGGACGAGGACGGCCCCGCCGTCGGACAGCAGCGTGCTCATGCGGCGGCCTCCTGCTCCCGGCGGGCGGTGCCGGTCACGGCGGGGGATCGGGTGAGGCGCAGGAACACCTCATCGAGGGTGGGCGGGCGCAGGCGCGCGTCGGTGACCGGGACGCCGGCGTCGTCGAGCGCGCGGATGATCCGCGGCAGGGTGATGCCGGCGTCGAGGACGGTCACGGCCACGGTCAGCCGTTCCTCGTCCAGCGCGGGCCGGCCGCCGGTGAGCCGGTCGAGTACCCCGGCCGCGCCGGCGAGTTCCTCCCGCGCGGTGACGGCGACCTCGGCGCGGGAGCCGATCCGCGCCTTGAGTCGGGCGGGAGTGCCGCCCGCGAGGGCCCGGCCCTCGGCGACCACCACGACGTCGTCGGCCAGCCGGTCGGCCTCCTCCAGGTACTGGGTGGTGAGCAGTACCGTCGTGCCCTCTTCGGTGAGTGCGCGCACCGCCGCCCAGATGTGCTCGCGGGCCGCCGGGTCCAGGCCAGTGGAGGGCTCGTCGAGGAAGAGCACCCGGGGCCGGGTGACGAGTCCGGCGGCCAGGTCCAGGCGCCGCCGCATGCCCCCGGACCAGGTGGAGACCACCCGGTCGGCGGCCTCGCCGAGCCCGAAGCGCTCCAGCAGCGCGTCGGCGCGGGAGCGGACCGTGGAGCCCCGCAGCCCGGCGAGCCGCGCGAACAGCCGGAGGTTCTCCCGGCCCGTCAGGTCCCCGTCCACGGAGGCGTACTGGCCGGTCACGCCGATGGCGCGGCGGACGGCCGCCGGGTCCCGGGCGACGTCGTGGCCGGCGACGCGGGCGCGGCCGCCGGTGGGTGCGGTGAGGGTGGTGAGGATCCGGACGGCGGTGGTCTTGCCGGCGCCGTTGGGTCCGAGGAGTCCGCAGACCGAGCCCTCGGGAACGGCGAGGTCGAGGCCGCGCAGGGCGTGGATCCGCCCGTAGCTCTTCTCCAGACCTTCACTAAGTACAGCGTACGTAGTCGTCATGTGCGTCACCGTACCGCATTACGTACGGCGTACGTAACTAAGATGGTGTCGAGACGACGAGGTGATCTGAGCGATGACAGCCGGCGGGCGACCCGCTGAACCCGAAGTGATCTGGTCCCGCCCGCAGCGGGCCGGCCGCGGCCCCAGGCCCGCGCACAGCCGCGAGTCGATCGCGGCCGAAGCCGTGCGGATCGCCGACGCCGAGGGGATCGACGCGGTCTCCATGCGGCGCGTCGCCGCGGGCATCGGCGCGGGGACCATGTCCCTCTACAACTACGTGCCGCGCAAGGAGGAGCTCTACGAGCTCATGGTCGACGCAGTCAGCGGGGAGTACGCGTTCACCGCGCCGACCGGCGACTGGCGGGCCGACCTGTTGGCCCTGGCCCGCCAGACGCGGGCGCTGATGCACCGCCATCCGTGGCTGCCGCGCCTGCTGACCCCCCTGTACGGCTTCAGTCCCAACGCCCTGCGCTACCTGGAACACAGCCTGGAGTGCCTGGCTCCGCTGGCGGCGCCCGACGGGGAGAAGCTGGAACTCGTCGCCGCCGTCAACGGCAGCGTCGCGACCTACGTGGCGGGCGAGCTGGCACTGGCCGAGCGGGCCCGCGCGTTGCCCTGGAGCGAGGCCGAGGAACAGGCCGTACGGACGGCCTGGCTCGGCTCCCGGCTCGCCACGGGGGAGTATCCGAGGCTGGCGGCGGCCGTCTCGGGCAGCGGTCCGGTCCCGGGAGCGGGCCTGGACATGGACGCGGTCTTCGACCGTTCGGTGACCCGGCTGCTGGGCGCCTGGGCGGCGTAGGCCGCGTCCCGCGGATCAGCGCACCGTCCGCCGTCCGGGCTTCCGGCGGCCCGGCGGCCCGGCGAGCCCGCGGTCCGGCGCCGGCCCGCCGTACGTGGCGCCCGGCCGGTCACAGCAGGGCGAACTGGCCGCCCGGGCCCTCCTCCTGGTGGTCCAGTACCGAGGCGGGGCGCCGGCTCCAGGCCGGCGGCGGCAGCACCCCGGCCGCGTGCAGTTCCGCGGCCGACAGGCCCGGACCGGGCTCGAAAGCCGCCCGCTCCGGCGCCAGCTCGGCCAACAGCGCCAGCGTCGTCACCAGCGCGAGCAGCTCGGAGGTCCAGTTCTGCGGCCACTCGGCGGGGCCCAGCGCCGCCAGCCCGTCGGCCTCCGGTCCGCGGTGCGCCGTGCGTGCGGCGAACCAGCTCTCCAGCACCCGCACGCCCTGCACCTCGTACTCCCACGCCCCGGCCGGAACGGGCGAGACCGCCCCACCGCCCAGCCCGAGCGTCTCGCTCGCCGCGTCGTACGAGAGCTCGCGCGGCCACCCCCCGACCGCCGACCGCACGTACGGGCGGCGCCCACCGGGCAGTCGGGGCGCCTCCGCGCCGCGCGCCCCGCGCAGCTGGACGGTGAGCAGCCGGTGACCCAGCTCCAGCCCGGCCCGCCAGCGCCCGGGGTCGGCCGCGAGCGGGACCTCGTACCCCCGCGGACCGGGACGGCCGGCCGCCAGGATCCAGCACAGGACGTCCTCGGGGGTCACCCAGCCGCCGTGGCGCTCGCCCAGCAGCGGCAGCAGGCCGGGGGCGAGGTTGGGTTCGGCACCGCCTGGGCGCCGGTGCAGCGGACGGATCGGGCCGACCCGGCCGACCGGAAGGTGCGCGGTGACCAGCAGGTCGGAGATGCCGATGAGGAACAGCTGGTGCTCGTCGCGGACCCGCCAGAGCTCCGGCCGGGCGGTGTCGATGAGCCGCTGGTCGGGCAGGAGCCACTGCTCGTCGAAGGGCTCGCGCAGCACCCGTACGGGGTCGGGGCAGGGCCCGGGCGCATCGGCGAAGCGTGCAGTGGCCGCCGATCGCTGCCCCGGCAGCGCGGCCGCCGAGGTGGCGGGGGTGCGGCTGCGACTCGGCCGGAACAACCGGTCCCGCTCGGCCCCTTCGGAGTCCGCCAGGAGGGCCCAGCGGGTGCGCAGGGCCGCCGGATCGGGTGCGGCCACCCAGTCGCGGCCCAGGCGCAGGCTGCCCACGGCCCAGGGCATCAGATCGTCCAGCAGCGGGTCCGGCTGCGGTGTGTCAGCGCTCACGCCGCCGATGGTAGCGACGGGCTCCGATGGCCGGGCCGCGTCGAGGCCGAAGAGCTACGCTCCTTATGTGTGGGTACGTGCGGTAGGTACCGTCCGTACGGTGTCGACCGAGTCAACCGAGTCGACCGAGGAGACGGCCATGAGCCAGTACGACGAATACTCGACCCCGTCCCAGGCCGAGGGCGAACGCCTCGACGAGGACATGGACGAGGCGCAGCGCAGGCAGCGCCACCCCCAGACGATGCGCACCACGCCGTCCCAGGCGGAGGGCGAGCGCACCGCCGACGACGAGAAGAAGTGACGGCACGGCGGCCGGGAGCGGCGCGGGTGCGCGCCGCCGCCGTTCAGTGCGCGTCGACCGTCACCGTGAAGGAGAACCGGTCGCCCCGGTAACGGATCCGCGCCACGTCCACCACCCGCCCGTCCTCGCCGTAGGTGACGCCCGTGTAGTGCAGGATCGGACTGAGCAGCGGGACCTGGAGCAGTTCGGCCGTCTCCGGGTCCGCGAGCCGGGCCTCCACGGTGTCCGTGATCCGGCTGATGCGCACCCCCACGACGTCCCGCAGCACCTTCGTCATCGGCCAGCGCTCCAGATCGGTGACGTCGACCGCCTCGGCGAACTCCGGCAGGACCGCGTTCTCCGCCCAGTTGGTCGGCTCGCCGCTCTCGCGGTCGCGTCGCAGACGCCGGAACGTCACCACCTCGGAGGTGTCGGGAAAGTGGTCCAGCAGCTCCCCGGCCACAGGCGTGCGCCCGTGGCCGAGGACGGTGGTGCGCTCGCCCGACTGCTGGGCCACGATCGCGTCGACCGAGCCCAGCAGCCGGACCGGTGTGCTGCGCAGCGCGCCCGCCTCGATGAAGGTGCCCCGCCTCCGGTGCCGGCTGATCAGGCCCTCGCCCTCCAGTTCCTTGAGGGCCTGCCGCATGGTCAGCACGCTCACCCCGTAGTGCTCGGCCAGCTGCTCCTCGGTGGGCAGGCGCAGGGAGGCGTCCGGGGTGCGCCCCAGTATCGAGGCGCGCAGTGACTGCGAGACCTGGTACCAGAGGGGGAGCTTCCGGTTCAGGACCAGCGAGTCGGGGGCGAAGGCGGTCACGGGTGGATCTCCGAACGGCTGGACGGTGGCGACGTGCGGCGCATTGCAGGGTAGGCGGCGCAGGTCAGGCGCGGAAGTGGCGTTGCAGACCCTGCCACACGTCGTCGTACCCGCGCTGGAGGTGGTCGGCGGCGGCGGCCTGGGCGGTGGCGGTGATCGGCCAGCGGGTCTCGAACATGAAGGCCAGGCCGTCGTCGATCTTCTGCGGCTTCAGCTCGGCGGCGCTGGCCTTGTCGAAGGTCTCGTGGTCGGGGCCGTGCGCGGACATCATGTTGTGCAGCGAGCCTCCGCCGGGGACGAAGCCTTCCGCCTTGGCGTCGTAGGCACCCTCGATCAGGCCCATGTACTCGCTCATCACGTTGCGGTGGAAGTAGGGCGGGCGGAAGGTGTCCTCGCCGACCAGCCAGCGTGGAGCGAAGACCACGAAGTCCACGCCCGCCAGGCCCGGGGTGTCCGAGGGCGAGGTCAGGACGGTGAAGATCGACGGGTCCGGGTGGTCGTAGCTGATCGTGCCCAGGACGTTGAAACGGCGCAGGTCGTAGACGTACGGGACGTGCGTGCCGTACCAGGCGACCACGTCGAGCGGGGAGTGGCCGTAGACGGCCGACCAGAGGTTGCCGCAGAACTTGTTGACCACCTCCGTGGGCCGCTCGACGTCCTCGTACGCGGCCACCGGGGCCCGGAAGTCGCGCGCGGCGGCGAGGCCGTTGGCGCCGATCGGGCCGAGGTCGGGCAGGACGAAGGGCTGGCCGTAGTTCTCGCAGACGTATCCGCGGGCGTCGCCGTCCAGCAGCTCGACGCGGAAGCGGACGCCGCGCGGGATGAGCGCGACCTCACCGGGGCCCGCGGAGAGCAGGCCCAGTTCGGTGCGCAGGAGCAGGCCGCCGCGCTCGGGAACGATCAGCAGCTCTCCGTCGGAGTCGCTGAACACCCGGTCCGTCATCGACGCGTTGGCGGCGTAGAGGTGGACGGCCATGCCGGTGCGCTGGGCCGCGTCGCCGTTGCCGCCGAGGGTCCACAGGCCGGCCAGGAAGTCGGTGCCGGGGGCCGGGTCGGGCAGCGGGTTCCAGCGCAGCCGGTTCGGGTCCGCGGGCGCCTCGGTGAAGGGGGCCGTGCGCAGGGTGCCGTTGTCGATCCGGGTGAAGGGCGGGTGCGCGGCCGAGGGGCGGATCCGGTAGAGCCAGGAGCGGCGGTTGTGGCTGCGGGGCTCGGTGAAGGCGCTGCCGCTGAGCTGCTCGGCGTACAGGCCCAGGGGTGCGCGCTGGGGCGAGTTGCGGCCGAGCGGCAGTGCGCCGGGGACGGCTTCGGAGCTGTGTTCGTTGCCGAAGCCGGTGAGGTACTCCAGTGCCCCGGCCGTCTTCCGGGCCTGCTCGCTGCCGGCCTGCTCGCTCATGTGCTGCTCCCGCTCCGTCGAAGTAATCCTATGGTCGACAGTAGGATTCAGCGGCCCGCGCGTCAACGGCGCCCCGTTGGCATCCGCCGAGAGCCCGGGGATCGGGGCGGGAGGAAACGGCAGGATCCGGGAGGAAGGGCTGCGAGGCGGCCGGCCCGGGGTGCGGATTCAGTCCCGGGGGGATCACAAAAGATGAACATTGCTCTACTCTCACGCGCATGTCGTGGACCCGCAGGTTTCCTGCCGTGCCGGCGGCGCTCCTCGCCGCCCTCCTCGCCCTCCTGTCCCTCTTCGCCGCCGCGCCCGCCGCCCGTGCGCACGAAGAGCGCCCGGTCACCTTCCCGGACGGCTCCGGATCCGTTCCGGAATACCGCGAGACCGACCCCGACCTCATCGTCTGCAAGACCGACCGGCCGGCCTTCGAACGCCGGATATCCGCCTTCCCCGAGGCGCTCAGACAGCGCAACCTCGCCCTGTACGAGCGCTGCGAGGCGAGCGGGTACCGGCACCTCCAGGAGGCCGTCGACGCCGTGGACCGGCCCGGGATGAACATCGCGATCCTCCCCGGCCTGTACGAGGAGGAGCCCTCACTGCCCCAGCCGACGGGGGAGTGCGCCGCGCTTGAAGCGCCGGACTCCGCGCTCGGCTACCAGATCCTGTCGTACGAGCAACAGGTGCGGTGCCGGCACAACCAGAACCTCGTCGCCGTCCTCGGCAAGAGGAACCTGCAGATCGAGGGCACCGGCGCGACCCGCCTGGACGTGGTGATCGACGCCAAGTACCAGAAGCTGAACGCCATCCGCGCCGACAGGTCCGACGGCGTCTACTTCCGCAACTTCACCGCCCAGCGCACCACCTTCAACTCGCTGTACGTCCTGGCCGCCGACGGCTTCGTCATCGACGACGTGCTCACCCGCTGGAACGACGAGTACGGCTTCCTGACCTTCGCCAGCGACCACGGGCTGTACAAGAACTGCGAGTCCTACGGGAACGGCGACTCGGGCATCTACCCCGGCAGCGCCTCCAACATCAACGACGGCCGCGGCTACGAGGTCCCCCGCTACTCCATCGAGATCACGGGCTGCCGCAGCCACCACAACATGGTCGGCTACTCGGGCACCGCGGGCGACTCGGTGTGGGTGCACGACAACGAATTCGACCAGAACATGGGCGGCGCCTCGATGGACAGCGCCTTCCCCGGCCACCCCGGACTCCCGCAGAACCACGCCAAGTTCGAGCGGAACCTGATCCACGACAACAACCAGGACTACTACCGCCACGTCGCCGACGGCACCTGCGCCAAACCGCCCATCGAGCGCGGCTACGAGCGCGGCGTCGTCTGCCCCCAGATCTCCATGCCGCCGGGCACCGGCATCATCACCGCCGGCGGCAACTGGAACCTCTACGAGGGCAACTGGGTGTACGGGCACGAGCGCGCCGGCTTCTTCCTCAGCGCCGTCCCCGCCTTCATCCGCGGCGAGGAGGCCTGGTCGAAGCAGACGGACACCTCCCACCACAACCGGTACGCAGGCAACGTCCTCGGCAAGGACCGGTCCGGCGCCTCGCGCCCCAACGGCATGGACGTCTGGTGGGACGGCCAGGGCAGCGGCAACTGCTGGCAGGACGGACCCGACGGCTCCACCCCCGGCACGGTCCCGCGGTGCGGCGAGCGACGGGGCGACGTCACGGGGGCGTCGGCCCGCCTGGTCGGCGAGCCGGTCAAACTGATCCAGCTCCTCGTCTGCGCGGACTACAACGTCCAGGCGCGCAAACTGCCGGCCGGCTGCGACTGGTACGGGGCGCGCGGACTGGAGCGGGTGGAGACCCAGCTCGCCCTGGGTGTGGCGGCGGTACTGCTGCTCGTCGGCGGGGTCCTGTGGTGGCGCCGCCTGCGCGGCTCCCGCCTGGGCGCCGCGGCCACGCTGCTCGGCCTGGCCGGACTGGCCCTCGACGTGGCCGGCTCGACCATGACCCTGACCTCCACCTTCGTCCCGGCCCTCGCCCTCCTGCTGCTCGGCCTCTGGTGGACGGGGGCCGGCCTGGTGCTGCGGTCCGGCCGCCCCTGGCTGGCGCGCCTGACCCTGCTGCTGGCTGGACTGACGCTGCTGGACGCCTTCGACAAGGCGGTCCTGATGATTCCGTGGACCCCGCTGAGCCCCGCCTGGGTGAGGTCCCTGGTCGCCGTGGTCTGGGTCCTGTGGGCGGTCGCGGCCTCGGCCCGGCCGGGTGCCGCCCCGGCCCACCCCGCCGGTCCGGGCGACGCCCCCGACGGCGACCGCGCCCCGGTCCCGCCCGGCCCTGCCCCGGACCGGCGCGAGGGCGCGGCGGCCGAGGCGGTTCCGGGAGCCCCCGGAGCCGGGGAGGCCCGGACGCCTCGGGCCGCAGGAGGCCGGCCGTGACCGACCGGACCGACGAGGGGCTCGACGGCCGCGCCCGGTGCGACGCGTGCCGTGCGCCGCGCCGCCCGGCCCGCGGGGCGCGCCGCACCGCCCGCACCGCGGCCCTGCTCGCCCTCGCCCTGCTCCTCGCGGGCGGCGCGGCGACGGGCTGCGGCGGGCGGGCCACCACCCACCACAAGCCCGGCACCAGCCACGAGCAGGCCTCCGGCAGCGTCGGTACCCTGCTCGCCGCCGCCGACGCGGCCGGCCACACGCTCCGCGAGGTCCCGGCCGAGGGGGCCCCGGACGTCCGACTGGCCCTCCGCCCCGATTCCGAGGACGGCTGGAACCTCCAGCTGACCGTGAACAACTTCCGCTTCACCCCCGACAGCACCGGCGGCGCCGCCCTCCCGGGCGCCGGCCACGCCCACCTGGAGCTCGACGGACGCAAGATCGCCAGGTTGTACGGCCCCTGGTTCCACCTGCCCGCGGCCCAGGTCCCCGAGGGCGCGCACACCCTGACCGTCCGCCTGTACGCGGACGACCACACGGCCTGGGCGGTCGCCGGCAAACCCGTCGAGGTCGCGGCCCGGCTCACCGCCCCGCCGCCGGGCGCGTCCGGCGGCCACCACCACGGTCAACCCCCCGGGCCGCCACCCCAGCAGCCGCCGTCACCGCAGCCGCCGACACCGGGCCCGGAGCAGCCGGACCGCACGGTCACCATCACCGTCCGCGGCGGCAAGGTCAGCCCCGCCCCGGCCCGCACCGAGCTGCGGCGCGGCGAACGCGTCGCCCTGCGCGTCACCAGCGACCGCGCGGACACCCTCCACGTCCACGGCTACGACAAGGAACTCGCCCTGCCGGCAGGCCAGGAGGCCACCCTGATCCTGACGGCCGACCGCACGGGCCTCTTCGAGGTCGAGACCCACGAGACCGGCCTCGTCCTGACCCAACTCCTCGTCCGATGACGGCCCGCCACGCCCCGCCCGCGGCCCGCGCCCTACTCGCCGCCCGTTCCGTATCCGCCGTCGACGTCCCGGCCCTGCCGACCGCGCCCGCACCGGCACCCGCACCGGCACCCGCGCCCGCACCCGGGCCCGTGCCCGCATCCGGGTGCGGTCGAGGTCCTGGTCGCGGGCCGCAAGGCCGAACCGTCGGCGGTACGCGGTGCCCGGCGGTCCGACGGTGAGCCCGGCTCCCTTCGGCCACGGCCGGGACGTGATCCTTCACCCGGCCGAGCCGTTCACCGTGCTTGCGCACGGCATCGGATCCCGGCACGATCTGCCGATCTCTCCCTTCTACGCGTTCGCCGGGGCCTTCGCCGCGCTATTCGTCTCCTTCCTCGCGCTCGGCCTGCTCTGGTCCACCTCCCGCTTCCGCGGCGAGCGTTCGGGCCTCGCCCTGCCCGCCGCCCTCCAGCGGGCGGCCGCCGCACCGGCCACCCGGACCGCCCTGCGCGGGCTCGGACTCGCCGCCGCGCTCCTCGTCCTGCTGCACCTCCTCCTCGGTCCCGACGACCCCGCGCGCAACCCCGCTCCTGGTGCCGTCTACGTCCTCCTCTGGGTCGGACTCGTACCCGCCTCCCTCCTCCTCGGCCCCGTATGGCGCCTGCTCAACCCGCTGCGCACCGTGCACCGCCTGCTCTCCCTGGCCCTGCACCGCCCCCGTACCGGCCGCCACCCCCTTCCCACCCGGCTGGGGCTGTGGCCCGCCGCCGCCGGACTGTTCGGCTTCACCTGGCTCGAACTCGTCTCGCCCGATCCCGCATCCACCACCACCCTCCTGATCGCGCTCACCGTCTACACCACCGCCCAACTGCTGCTCGCCGCCCGGTACGGCGAGAGCTGGTTCGCCGAGGGAGACGCCTTCGAGGCGTACTCCACCCTCCTCGCCCGCCTCTCCCCCCTCGGCCGCCGAAACGACGGCCGTCTCGTCCTCCGCAACCCCTTTCACGGACTCGACGCGACGCCGGAGCGGCCGGGACTCCTCGCCACCGTCTGTGTCCTCCTCGGATCCACCGCCTACGACGGCTTCTCCGACAGCCCCTCGTGGATCAACACCCTCCAGACCTCCCCCCTCGGCCACACCCCCGCGGCCACACTCGGACTGCTCGGCTCCATCGCCCTCGTCGCCACCCTCTACTGCCTGTGCGCGATGGCCACCCGTCTCGTCAGCGGTCCGCACCCCGGCCCGCTGACGGCCTTCGCCCACTCACTCGTCCCGATCGCCCTCGGCTATCTCATCGCCCATTACTTCTCCCTTCTGGTAGTCGAAGGATCACGCACGGTAAGCATGACACTCGGCACTGACAACGTCCCGGAACCCGTCCCGCCCTTGGGCCCCGGGGGTCTCGCCGTCCTCCAGGTCGTCGCCGTCGTCGCCGGCCACGTCCTCGGCGTCATCGCCGCCCACGACCGTTCGGTGCGCCTCTTCCCGCCGGCGAAAGCCGTGGCTGGACAGCTGCCGCTGCTCGCCTTGATGATCGTTTACACGATCGGGGGCCTCGGCCTCCTGTTGAACTGAGGCCCCCGCCGGGCCCGGAAGCGAGGAGCGGCATGATGGACCACGTGCCTCCCGCCCACTCCCTGCGCCGTACGCCGATCCAGCAGCGCAGCGCCGACCGGCTCGCCCGGATCCTCGACGCCTGCGCCGAGCTGCTGGACGAGACCGGGTACGAGAACCTCAGTACCCGAGCCGTCGCCCTGCGCGCCGGCGTGCCGATCGGATCCGTCTACCGCTTCTTCGGCAACAAACGGGCCATGGCCATCGCCCTCGCCCACCGCAATCTGGACCGTTACGCCGACGGCATAGCGAACCGCCTCGGCAGCCTCCCCGCCACCGACTGGCGACCGGTCGTGGACGCCGTACTGGACGAGTACCTGGCGATGAAGCGCAGTGTGCCCGGCTTCGCGCTCGTCGACTTCGGTGTGCCGGCGCCGCCGGTCGGGGAGCCCGAACCGGATCCCAACCACCAGGTCGCCGACCGCCTGACCGAACTGCTCTGCGGACACCTGGGCCTCACCCCCGACGCCGCGCTGGAGCGGGCCGTCCTCGTCGCCGTCGAAGCCACCGACGCCCTCATCCAACTGGCCTTCCGGGCCGATCCGGCGGGGGACCCGGGGATCGTCGACGAGACCCGCGCGATGATGCACGCCTACCTGGCCCGAGTGCTGGGCTGAGCCCGCCCGGGCGTCCCACCTCCCCGGCCCCGGCGTCCTGCCTTCCCGGCCCGGCGCCTCCACCCGCCTCCGCGTGCCGTCCCGGTTTCCGGGGTGCCGCCCCGCCCCCCAGGGGGCCGTTCACTGCCCCGCCCGCATGGGCGCCGGCCGGCCGCGTGGCACGCGAACCAGGTCCGTTCCCTCGCCACCGTGCCTACCGGTCGGTATGCTCGGTGTTCCCCGCATGCCCGTGCCGCAGCCTGCCGCCCTGGAGGGCCCATGCCCCGCACCGCCCTGCGCATCTGCCCCCTCTGTGAAGCTACCTGCGGCCTCACCCTCACCATCGAGGGCACCGCGGTCACTGGTGCCCGCGGCGACCGCGAGGACGTCTTCAGCCGCGGCTTCATCTGTCCCAAGGGCGCCGCCTTCGGCCAGATCGACGCCGACCCCGACCGCCTGCGCACCCCTCTCGTCCGCCGCGACGGGCAGCTCCGGGAGGCCACCTGGGAGGAGGCCTACGATGCCGTCGCCGCCGCCGTACCCCGCCTCGCCGGGGAGTACGGGCCCCAGTCCGTCGGCGTGGTCCTCGGCAACCCGAACGTGCACACCATGGCCGGCGCCCTCTACCCGCCGCTGCTCCTGAAGGCCCTCGGCACCCGCAACCTGTTCACCGCCAGCACGCTCGACCAGATGCCCAAGCACGTCTCCAGCGGCTTCCTCTTCGGCGACCCCCTGGCCATCCCGGTCCCCGACCTCGACCGGACGGACTTCCTGCTCCTCCTGGGTGCCAATCCGGTCGAGTCCAACGGCTCGCTCTGTACGGCCCCCGACTTCCCCGGCCGCCTCAAGGCCCTGCGTGCCCGGGGCGGCACCCTGGTCGTCGTCGACCCGCGCCGCACCCGGACCGCCGCACTCGCCGACCGCCATCTCGCGCCGCGCCCCGGCACCGACGCACTCCTGCTCGCCGCCCTCGCGCGCACCCTGCTCGTCGAGACGTCCGCCACCCCCGGGCCGCTCGGGGAACACCTCGAAGGACTCGGGGAACTCGGCGCAGCTCTCGGGAGTTTCACCCCTGAGGCCGTCGCACCCGCCTGCGACCTCACGGCCGACGAGATCCGCGGCCTCGCCCGCGAGCTCGCCGCCGCACCCACCGCCGCCGTCTACGGACGGATCGGCAGCTGCACCGTCGAACACGGCACGCTCGCCAGCTGGCTGGTCGACGTACTGAACATCCTCACCGGCAACCTCGACCGGCCCGGCGGGGTCCTCTTCCCGCTCTCCGCCACCGACCGCGCCCCCGGGCCGGCCGGCCCCGGAAAGGGGTTCGCGGTCGGCCGCTGGCACAGCCGGGTCAGCGGACATCCCGAGGCCAAGAGCGAACTGCCCATCGCCGCTCTGGCCGAGGAGATCGAGACACCGGGGGAGGGACGGATCCGCACCCTGATCGCCATCGCCGCCAATCCCGTCCTCTCCGCACCCGACGGCGACCGCCTCGACCGGGCGCTGGCCGGCCTCGACTTCATGCTCTCGGTCGACCCGTACCTGAACGAGACCTCCCGCCATGCCCACGTCGTGCTCCCGCCACCACCGCCTGCGCAGAGCGCGCACTTCGACTTCGCCTTCAACGCCTTCGCCGTACGCAACCAGGCCCGCTACTCACCGCCCGCGGTCCCGCTGGAGGAGGGGCGGATGGACGAGTGCGAGATCCACGCGCGCCTGATCCTCGCGGTGTCGGGGCTGCACGGAGCCCCGCCGGCAGCCGTCGACGAGCGCGTCATCTCCGACGCGCTCGCCCGCGCCGCCGCGGACGCCCGCTCGCCACTGCACGGCACCGACCCGTCCGCGCAGGCGGGCAGGCTGACCGGACGTACGGGCCCGGAGCGGCGGCTGGACATGATGCTGCGCCTCGGGCCGTACGGGCTCGGCCTCGACGACCTGCTCAAGGCGCCGCACGGCATCGACCTGGGCCCGCTGCGGCCCCGGCTCCGGGAGGTGCTGAAGACGCGCAGCGGCAAGGTCGAGCTGCTCCCGGAGCCGATCGCGGCCGAGCTCCCCACGCTGCGCGCGGCGCTCGCCGACCGCCCCGCCGCCCTGGTCCTCGTGGGCCGCCGCCACTTGCGGTCCAACAACAGTTGGCTGCACAACGTCCCGGCCCTCACCGGAGGTTCCAACCGGTGCACCCTCCAGGTCCACCCGCAGGACGCGGCGCGGCTGGGTCTCACCCACGGAGGCCGGGCCAGGGTCGCCGGCGACGGCGGGAGCCTGGAGGTCCCCGTCGAGGTCACCGACGCCGTCCGCACGGGAGTGGTGAGCCTCCCGCACGGGTGGGGCCACGACCGCTCGGGCGCCCGGCTCGGCGTCGCCTCCGCCGTCCCGGGCGCCAACGTCAACCAGCTGCTCGACGGGACCCGGATCGACCGCCTCTCCGGCACGGCCGTACTCAACGCCTTCCCCGTAGAGCTGACACCTCTGCCCTGAGCTGGGGTTTTGCTCATACTGCTCACGCGCTGACGTCTTGTTGGCCACAGGGGGCGGCTCCTACCGTCCCCCCATGCTGACCTTCCTCGGCTTCGCCATGATCGCGACCTTCCTGGTCCTGATCATGATGAAGAAAATGTCGCCCATTGCGGCGCTCGTCCTCATCCCGGCACTGTTCTGCGTGTTCGCGGGGAAGGGCGGACACCTCGGTGACTACGTCATCGAAGGCGTCGGCAAGCTCGCACCGACCGCCGCCATGCTGATGTTCGCCATCGTCTACTTCGGCCTGATGATCGACGTCGGACTCTTCGACCCGATCGTCAGAGGCATCCTGCGCTTCTGTGGGGCCGATCCGTTGCGCGTCGTGGTCGGCACGGCCGTCCTCGCCGCGATCGTCTCCCTCGACGGCGACGGATCGACCACCTTCATGATCACCGTCTCGGCCCTGTATCCGCTCTACAAGCGGCTGGGTCTCAGCCTGGTCGTCATGACGGGCGTCGCGGCCACGGCCAACGGCGTCATGAACACCCTGCCCTGGGGCGGCCCCACGGCCCGCGCCGCCACAGCCCTCCAGCTCGATGCCGCCGACATCTTCGTCCCGATGATCCCGGCCCTCGCGGTGGGCCTGCTCTTCGTGTTCGCCCTGGCGTACGTCCTCGGGCTGAAGGAACGCCGCCGCGTCGGAGTGCTCGCGCTTCCCGGCCGGGAGGCTCCCGGGGGCGCCGGGGGCGCCGGGGGCCCCGCGGACGCCCGCGAGGACCTGGTCGGTGCCGCGGCCGGAAGCGCCGCCGGGCCGGTCCCCGTCGGACCCGCGGTGCCGGGCGCGGCCACCCGGCCTGCGTCCGCCGCCGACCCCGTGTCCGCCGGCGGAAACGCCGACTCAGCGCAAGCTCCCGCCCCCGACACGGGCCCCGGGACCGCCCTCGGTTCCCTTCCCGGTTCCGTTCCCGCCTCCCTGCCCGGCGCCACGCCCGGGGACGAGGACGGCTTCCGGGGCCTCGACCCCGACCGGCCCACCCTGCGCCCCCGCCTCTACTGGTTCAATGCCGGCCTGACCCTTGCCCTCCTCACCGCGATGATCATGGAGTGGCTGCCCATCCCGGTGCTGTTCCTGCTCGGCGCCGCCCTCGCTCTCACGGCCAACTTCCCGCACATGCCCGACCAGAAGGCCCGGATCGCCGCCCACGCCGACAACGTCCTCAACGTCGCCGGCATGGTCTTCGCAGCCGCCGTCTTCACCGGGGTCCTCAGCGGCACCGGCATGGTCGAGCACATGGCCGACTGGCTCGTCGGCGCCGTCCCCGAGGGCATGGGCCCGCACATGGCGCTGGTCACCGGCCTGCTCAGCCTGCCGCTCACCTACTTCATGTCCAATGACGGCTTCTACTTCGGGGTCCTGCCCGTCCTGGCCGAGGCCGGCGCCGCCCACGGGGTCTCCGCGGTCGAGATCGCCCGTGCGTCCCTCGTCGGCCAGGCACTGCACATGTCGAGCCCACTGGTTCCCGCCGTCTACGTCCTGGTCGGCATGGCCAAGGTCGAATTCGGCGACCACACCCGCTTCACCGTGAAGTGGGCGGCCCTCACCTCGCTCGCCGTCCTCACGGCGGCGATGCTTTTCGGCATCATCTGACCCTTGCCGCCTCCGCCCGGCGAAACCGCCGCCGCCCGTTTGTAGGGTGGCGGGGAGGTCGGATCCACGCGCACGCGCGCACTCGGGAGGAATGCCATGAAGGCCCAGGACGGGATGTACATCGACGGCGCATGGCGGCCTGCCGTCGGGACCGGCCGGATCGACGTCGTCAACCCGGCCGACGGCCAGGTCATCGCCCAGGTCCCGGCCGGCACCGAAGAGGACGTGGACGCGGCCGTGCGCGCCGCCCGCGCGGCCTTGCCCCTCTGGTCGGCCACGCCTCCCGCCGAGCGGGCCGCCCTGATCGGCGCGCTCCGTGACGCGCTCCAGGCCCGCAAGGCCGAGCTGACCGAGACCGTCACCTCCGAACTCGGCGCCCCGCTGCCCTTCGCCAAGGCCGTCCACGTCGGTTCGTCGATCGCCGTGGTCTCCACCTACGTCGAGCTCGCCGCCTCGTACTCCTTCGAGGAGCGCATCGGGAACTCCACCGTCCTCATGGAGCCGGTCGGTGTGGTTGGGGCCATCACGCCCTGGAACTATCCGCTGTACCAGGTCGTTGCAAAGGTGGCGCCCGCTCTCGCCGCCGGCTGCACCCTCGTCCTGAAGCCGGCGGAGGACACCCCGCTGACCGCGCAGCTCTTCGCCGAAGCCGTGCACGAGGCGGGGATCCCGGCCGGAGTCTTCAACCTGGTCACCGGCACCGGCCCCGTCGCCGGCCAGGCCCTGGCCGCCCACGAGGGAGTCGACTTCGTCTCGTTCACCGGCTCGACCGCCGTCGGCAAGCAGGTCGGCGCCACGGCCGGCGCCGCCGTCAAGCGCGTCGCCCTCGAACTGGGCGGCAAGTCGGCGAACGTCATCCTGCCTGGGGCCGACCTGCCCAGGGCCGTCGCGGCGGGCGTCGGCCACGTCATGAACAACACCGGCCAGAGCTGCAACGCGCTCACCCGGATGCTCGTCCACCGGGACCAGTACGAGGAGGCCGTCTCGCTCGCGGTCGCCGCCGTGGCCGACCACCCCACCGGCGACCCGCGCGCGGCGGGCACCCGCGTCGGCCCCGTCGTCAACGCCAAGCAGTACGAGCGCGTCCGCGGTTTCATCGCCAAGGGCGTGGAGGAGGGCGCGCGCCTGGTCGCGGGCGGACCGGAAGCGCCGCACGAGCAGGGCTACTTCATCTCCCCGACCGTGTTCGCCGACGTCACCCCCGACATGGCCATCGCCCAGGAGGAGATCTTCGGCCCCGTGCTGTCGATTCTGGCCTACGAGGACGAGGAGGAGGCCCTGCGCATCGCCAACGGCACCGTCTACGGCCTGGGCGGCGCCGTCTGGGCAGCGGACGAGGAGACCGCCGCCGCCTTCGCTCGCCGCATGGACACCGGGCAGGTGGATATCAACGGCGGGCGCTACAACATCCTCGCGCCCTTCGGCGGTCACAAGCAGTCGGGTGTCGGCCGCGAGCTGGGCCCGCACGGCCTGGCCGAGTACCTCCAGACCAAGTCCCTGCAGTTCTGAGCCGCAGCACCCGCGCCACCCGCGCCGGCCGCAGCACCCGCCCCGCCTGCGCCGTGCGCAGTCCCGCATCCGCCCCAGCACCGAAAGTCGAGACGACGCCCATGGTCCGCGCCGCCATCCTGCCCGCCGTCGGAGCACCGCTGGAGACCAGGGAGATCGTGCTGCCCGATCCCGGTCCCGGGCAGGTCCGCGTCAGATTGGCCGCGGCCGGCGTCTGCCACTCCGACCTGTCGCTCTCCGACGGCACCATGCGGGTCCCGGTGCCCGCCGTCCTCGGCCACGAGGGCGCGGGCACGGTCCTCGCCGTCGGGGAGGGCGTCACCCACGTCGCTCCCGGCGACAGCGTCGTGCTCAACTGGGCTCCGTCGTGCGGGAAGTGCCACCACTGCGGCATCGGCGAGGTCTGGCTCTGCGCGACCGCACTCGCCGGGGTCGGGGACGTCTACGCGCACGACGCCGCGGGCGTCGCACTGCATCCCGGGCTGAACGTGGCCGCGTTCGCCGAGGAGACCGTCGTCGCGGCCAACTGCGTGCTGCCCGCACCCGCGGGCATCCCGCTCGCCGAGGCCGCCCTGCTCGGTTGCGCCGTCCTCACCGGCTACGGGGCCGTCCACCACAGCGCCCAGGTCCGTCCGGGCGAGTCGGTCGCCGTCTTCGGCGTCGGCGGAGTCGGCCTGGCCGCGCTCCAGGCCGCGCGGATCGCGCAGGCGGGCCGGGTCGTCGCCGTCGACGTGTCACCGGCCAAGGAGGAGCTGGCACGCGCGGCCGGAGCCACCGAGTTCGTGCTCGCCTCGGACGCCACGGCCCAGCAGATCCGTGCGCTCACGGGCGGGCACGGTGCGGACGTCGCCGTCGAGTGCGTCGGCCGGGCCGAGACCATCCGCGGGGCCTGGGAGTCGACCCGCCGCGGCGGCCGCACCACGGTCGTCGGCATCGGCGGCAAGGAACAGCGGGTCACCTTCCACGCGCTGGAGATCTTCCACTTCGCCCGCACCCTCACCGGTTGCGTCTACGGCAACAGCGACCCGGCGCGCGACCTCCCGGTGATCGCCGAGCACGTCCGCGCGGGCCGCTTCGACCTGGGCGCCATGGTGACCGACCGGATCACCCTCGACGACATTCCGGCCGCGTTCGATGCCATGCTCGCGGGCACGGGCGGCCGCTCGCTCGTCGTCTTCTAGGCGCGGACCAGCCAGAGCGCGGACGCGCGACCCTCCGCGCCGGGCCCTGCCGTCTGTCGCCGGCCCTGCCGTCTGCCGCCGGGCCCTGCTGGCCGCCGCGCCCGAGCGGGAGTCAGCCGCCGCGGCTCGCCTGCGTCAGCGCCTCGTACTGCAGGGCCAGTCCGTCCAGCAGCGCCTGCAGGCCCGTCTCGAACGCGCCCTCGTCCACCTCGCGCTGCCGCTCGGCCAGCAGGTGCGCCTGGCCCAGGTGCGGGTAGTCGGCCGGGTCGTAGGCCGCGCGGTCGTCCACGAAGCCCCGGGCGAAGGACCCCACCGCCGAGCCCAGGATGAAGTACCGCATGAGCGCGCCGATCCGGGTGGCCTGCGCAGCCGGCCACCCCGCTTCCGTCATGGCGCCGAATACGGCGTCCGCGACCCGCAGCCCGGCCGGACGGCGCCCGGGCCCGCGTGCCAGCACCGGCACGATGTGGGGATGGTCCGCGAGGGCGTCCCGGTACGAATGCGCCCACGCCTGCAGGGACGCCCGCCAGTCGGTCCCCCCGTCGAACATCGACAGGTCGACCCGCGAGCTCACCGCGTCGGCCACCGCGTCCAGGATCTCGTCCTTGGTGCGGAAGTGGTTGTAGAGGGAGGGGCCGCTGACCCCGAGGGCGGCCGCCAGCCGCCGGGTCGACACCGCCTCCAGCCCCTCCGCGTCGACCAGCGCCCCGGCCGCCTCGACGATCCGGTCCCGGCTGAGAAGGGGCTTGCGCGGTCTGGCCATGCGCCACATAGTAAAGCCTGCCCACCGAAAACTACCGGTGCTAGTTAAAGCACCGGCCGCCACCCGCCCGGAGGAGGTCCCGGTGAACCTGGAGCTCAGCGAGGAGCAGAGCGCCGTACGGCGTCTCGCCCGCGAGTTCACCGAGCGCGAGATCGTCCCCCACGCCGCCGAGTGGGACCGTGCCGAGAGCGTGGACCGGGCCATCGTGAAGAAGCTGGGCGCGCTCGGGTTCCTCGGCCTGACCGTCCCCGAGGAGTACGGAGGCTCGGGCGGCGACCACCTCTCCTACGCCCTCGTCACCGAGGAACTGGGCCGCGGTGACTCCGCGGTGCGCGGGATCGTCTCCGTCTCCCTCGGCCTGGTCGCCAAGACCGTCGCTGCCTGGGGCACCGAGGAACAGAAGCGGACCTGGCTGCCCGGCCTGTGCTCCGGCGACGCACTCGGCTGCTTCGGGCTGACCGAGCCCGGTACCGGTTCCGACGCCGCGAACCTCACCACCCGGGCCGTGCGCGAGGGCGACTCGTACGTCCTGCACGGGACCAAGACGTTCATCAGCAACGGCACCTGGGCCGACGTCGTGATCCTCTTCGCCCGCACCGGCGAGGAGCCGGGCCACCGCGGCGTCTGCGCCTTTCTCGTCCCCACCGGCACGCCCGGGCTGACGCGCCGCGAGATCCGCGGCAAGCTCGGCCTGCGCGGCCAGGCCACCTCCGAACTGGTTCTCGACGGCGTCCGCGTGCCCGCCTCCGCGATGCTCGGCCCGGCGGGCAAGGGCTTCTCGGTGGCCATGTCGGCACTTGCCAAGGGCCGCATGTCGGTCGCCGCGGGCTGCGTCGGTATCGCGCAGGCCGCACTGGACGCGGCCGTCTCGTACGCCGCTCACCGCGAGCAGTTCGGCAAACCCATCGCCCACCACCAGCTGGTCCAGGAGCTCATCGCCGACATCTCGGTCGATGTGGACGCGGCTCGGCTGCTGACCTGGCGTGTCGCCGACCTCATCGACCGAGGGCTGCCCTTCGCCACCGAGTCCTCCACCGCGAAGCTCTTCGCCTCCGAGGCTGCCGTGCGTGCCGCGGGCAACGCCCTCCAGGTGCACGGCGGTTACGGCTACATCGACGAGTACCCGACCGGCAAGCTGCTCCGTGACGCCCGTGTGGCGACCCTGTACGAGGGCACCAGCCAGATCCAGAAACTCCTCATCGGACGTGCCCGCACCGGGGTTTCCGCCTTCTGAGCCGCCCGCGGGCCCGGCTGAGTATCCGCATGAGTATGTGCGCGGATGTGCTCTCCAGCGGCCGGCCCGATGCTCGACGCATGAACGAGACACCGGTCAAGCAGCAGAGCACGGGGGCGTACTACGGACAGGCCGTCGCCTCCTTCGCCGTCGCCCTCGTGGCCGTGGCCGTGGGGATCTACCGCCTGGAGGCGGACGGCTGGGTCCGCGCCTTCCTCGGGATCGCGGTCCTCTACCTCACCACCTCGGCCTTCACGCTCGCCAAGGTGATCCGCGACCGCCAGGAGGTGACACAGATCGTCAGCCGCGTGGACCAGGCAAGAATGGAGAAGATGATGGCCGAGTACGACCCCTTCGCTCCAAAGTAACCGAAATTACCGAAATTACCGAAATGACCGAAGCGGCCGAGGTGGCCGAGGTGGTCGAGATGGCTGCATGGGCCGGACCGGCGGGCGCGAACGACCTAAGCGCTTGCTCACCTTCCGTGTAGGGTGTTCACTTCCGAACGGTGAAGAGGTGAGTGGGCGATGGACAGCGCGGAGGACATGGCCGACGGCTACCGACCGTGGTCCGAGGTCACCCCGGACGCCGCACGGCGGCTGCTCGTCGCCGCCGTCGCCGCCTTCGCCGAGCGCGGTTACCACGCCACCACCACGCGTGACATCGCGGGCCGCGCCGGCATGAGCCCGGCCGCGCTCTACATCCACTACAAGACCAAAGAGGAACTGCTCCACCGGATCAGCCGCATCGGGCACGACAAGGCGCTGGAGATCCTCACCACCGCCGCCGACGGCCCGGGCTGCGCCGCCGAGCGCCTCGACGCCGCCGTGCGGTCCTTCGTGCGGTGGCACGCCGCGCACCACACCACCGCCCGCGTGGTCCAGTACGAGCTCGACGCCCTGGCTCCCGAGCACCGCTCCGAGATCGTGGCGCTGCGGCGGCAGAGCGACGCCGCCGTGCGCCGCATCCTGGCCGACGGTGTCGCGGCGGGGGAGTTCGCCGTCCCCGACGTGCCGGGCACGACCCTCGCCGTGCTGTCGCTGTGCATCGACGTGGCCCGCTGGTTCAGCACGGAGGGACGCCGGACGCCCGACGAGGTCGGCGCACTCTACGCCGACCTCGTCCTGCGCATGGTCGGCGCGCGGCCGGACCCCCGGGCGCGGTAGACCCGCCGAGCCGTGGACCCGCCAGGGGTGAACCCTGCAAGCGGCAGCCCCGACGGGCGCGGTCCTCAGAAGTAGTAGCGTGACACCGACTCCGCGACGCACACCGGCTTCTCGCCGCCCTCGCGTTCCACGGTCACCGTGGCGGTGACCTGTACGCCGCCGCCGGCCTCGGTGACCTCCGTGATCACGGCGGTGGCGCGCAGCCGTGAGCCGACCGGCACCGTCGCCGGGAAACGCACCTTGTTCGTACCGTAGTTGAGGCCCATCCGCATGCCGTCGACCCGCATCAGCTGGGGAACCAGGCTGGGCAGCAGGGACAGCGTCAGATAGCCGTGCGCGATCGTGGAACCGAAGGGTCCGGTCGCCGCGCGCTCCGGGTCCACGTGGATCCACTGGTGGTCGCCGGTCGCGTCCGCGAAAAGGTCGATCCGCTTCTGGTCCACCTCCAGCCACCCGCTCGGGCCGAGCCGTTCGCCGATCCCGGCGCGCAGCTCGTCGGCGGACGTGAAGACCCTCGGCTCGGCCATGCCTGTTCCTGTCTCTCGCGGACCACTGACGGACGAATAAGCGCTTGCTCAGCATGCTGGGACCGCATGTGTATGTCAACGGACCTCCGACTACCCTCGGCCGGGTGCCGCAGATTCCCGAGAAAATCCACGAACTCACCGTCGGCCAGCTGTCCGCCCGGAGCGGCGCCGCCGTCTCCGCGCTCCGCTTCTACGAGGCCAAGGGGCTGATCAGCAGCCGTCGCACCGCCGGCAACCAGCGCCGCTACACCCGTGACGCGCTGCGCCGGGTGGCCTTCGTCCGTGCGGCCCAGCGGGTGGGCATCCCGCTCGCCAGCATCCGCGAGGCGCTCGCGCAGCTCCCCGAGGAGCGCACCCCCAACCGTGAGGACTGGGCCCGCCTGTCCGAGGCCTGGCGCGCCGAGCTCGACGGAAGGATCGGTCGACTCACCCGCCTGCGCGACCACCTGACGGACTGCATCGGCTGCGGCTGCCTCTCGATGGAGACCTGCGCCCTGTCCAACCCCGACGACGTCTTCGGCGAACGGCTCACCGGCTCGCGGCTCTGAGGTGCCCGCCGCCGGCCCGGCCCCCTCAAGGAGCGTGGTCCGGCGCTGTGAGCCCGGCCTGGTCGGCAGGGTGCCCGCCAGGGGCATGTGGTTGCGAGCAGTGGTTTCTTGGCAGCAACTCCCTGGCCGCCGACACCAGTTCGGCGTTCGACCGGGCCGGCCGCCCGTCCGGCAGGTGGAGGACGTCCCCTACGCCGGTACGTGCAGCCGTACCGCACCGGGCAGCCAGCCGCAGCGCCGGCCACGAGGCGCCGTCCCGGCCGAACAGCAGGAGCGTCTCCGGGGGCAGTCCGCGCAGACCGGCCGGCAGGGCGGGCCCGGTCGCCGGCCCGTCCTGATGCCCCGAGGTGATCTCGGCCACCACCCGGACCCCGCCCCCGCGGCCGCCCGGGCTCCGTGCCAGCCAGGCCCGCAGCCGCTCCAGCGGCTCCGGACCGGCCCGCAGGCCCAGCGGGGCCACCGCGTCCACCCCGACGCCCCGCGCCAGCAGCGCCTCGGCGAGCCCGGCGGCCCCCGGGTCCGCGAAGTGGACCACCGCCCGGTCCGGCAGCACCGTCCAGGCGCCGACCCGCGCCAGCCGCTCCGCCGGATCCGGCTCGGCCGCGATCCCCGCCGGCACCGCCAGCGGTACGCCCACCCCCGCGCCCCGCAGTGCCTCCAGCACCGGCCCGACCACCCGAGGCGAGAGACTCTCCCGCCCGCACGGCGTCCGCGGGTGCACGAGCACCTCGCCCGCCCCGGCGGCGACCGCCCGCACCGCCGACTCCGTCAGATCCTGCGGCGACATGGGCACGGCAGGGCCGTCACCGGCGCAGCGCGAGCCGTTCAGTGCCACCACGGCAGGCCGACCTCCACCCCTCACGCGGCGTCCGTCGCAGGGAGGTCCGCCAGGGCCGGTCTGGGCACCACGATCCCGCAGCCCGCGCACACCGGCCCGTCCCAGGCCAGAGCCCCCTCCCAGGGGCCCACCGGGCGCATCTCGGGCCACCGCAGTTCGGTGTCCCCGCAGACCGGACACGCCGTTCCCGGCTCCGACTCCAGCGCCCGGACCAGCCGCCGCAGCACCTCGCCCAGCGCCCCCTCCGGCCGCACCCCCGGGTCCGCGCAGCGCACCACCGCGTCCCCGCTTCCGCCCCACGCCCACTCCGGCCGGCGCAACCCGTGGTGCTTCTCCCGCCGCCGCCGCTCCGCGAACTGGCGCTCGTACTCCAGCCAGACCGTCCGCGCGTCCTCCAACTCCTCCAGCGCGGCCACCAGCCGCAGCGGATCCGCCCCGCGGTCCTCGGGGGCGATGCCGTGCCGGTCGCACAGGTGCCACCACGTGGCCCGGTGCCCGTAGGGTGCGAACCGCTCCAGACAGCGACGCAGCGAGTGGCGCCGCAGGGCCCGGTCATTGCGCGCGTCGCGCACCTGATAGGCCAGACTCCGGAATCCCGCCATCACACCATCACCTCCGCCGATGTGCCCAACATGCCCGGTCGGCGGTGGGCGCATGCGGGGGCGGACGAGGCGTGCGGGTGGCACATGGCCGGATCTCAGCGCCCCATGCGCCCCGCCGACACCACCACCCGGGCCAGTTCCTCGTGGCAGATGTCGCTGTGCGCCCCCGAGGGCGCGCCGCCGCGCCGAACCACGGAGCCCGCGTCCACGCTGACGCAACCGTCCGCGGGCAGCCCCTCGCGCAGGACGGTGGCGAGGCTCAGCCGGGGCGCTCCCGGCACCGCCCGGACCCCGTCGTGCCCGATCGCGCCCCACCGCTCGTCGAAACCGAGCAGACCGGCCGAATCGCCTGCCATCCGGGACGCTAGCGGATAGAAGACCCGGAGCGCCGAGTCGTGCGGGGAATGGCAGGCGACCACCGGCCCGTCGACCTTGCGGTGGAGGCCGCGCAGGGCTCCGCCGCGCCTTCTGTCGTGCGGCAGCCGATCGGCGAACGCGTAGTGGGAGAAGGCCCCCTGGAGCAGGGTCACGGACCTGACGTACCGGGCCCCGTCCGGCACCGCGCGCAGCGAGAAGGACACCACGCGAGCCCCGAAGCTGTGTCCGACCAGATGGAACCGCAGGGCCGGGCGGGCCGCGGCCAGTTCGGCCAGGACCGGGCCCAGCCCCCGCTCGCCGACCACACCGGCCCTCTTCTTCATCGTGTAGTAGGTGGCCTGTCGCAGCAGTTCCTTGGCGCCGCCCCACAGCCCGCGCAGGCCGCCGCCGATGGTCATGCCCGGCCCGCCGGTGCCGGCGGCCGCGGCGCCGGCCCGGGCCAGGGCCTGCGAGAGGGCCCGGCAGACCTCCAGCACGTCGTCCGCGAAGATCGCCGGTACTGCAGGAGCCGTCACCGCGTGCACCCCGTCGAGGCCGGCCAGCTCCCTGACCAGCGCGCCGAACTCGATGAGCGCCACCGCCGATTCCGGCTGCTCCGCCAGCAGTTCCGCCAACCGGTCCAGCTCCGTGCGCCGTCCGGGCCAGAACTCCCCGAGCGCCTGCCGGGTGAGAGGGTCCAGCGCGCAGCCGTAGGTCGGCTCCGCGAGGGCGCCGGCCGCCTCGAAGTCGGGTATCGGCTCGTCGGAGAACCGCATCGAGGGCCACACGACACCCACGTACCCCAGCCGTACTCCCTGCCCCACCAGGGCGGGGAAGGGTGCGAAGAACCGGTCGTAGAGCCGGGTGGCCGTGGACCGGTCGCTGTTCCAGCCGTGTGCGAAGACCAGAACGTCCGTCGCCTCCATCCGGGACACCGTCCCCTGCGCGGCGCGGTCCACGTCACCCTCGGAGTCGAAGGTCAGCTCCGCGTACGGCCCCACTCCGATCCCGGTTCCCGCTCCGAAGCCGAATCCGCCACCGATGTCCGTCATGACGTCCCCCTTCACGCCGTGCCTCCGGTGCGGTCAGCATCCCGCTGCGGTGCCCGTCCGGCCAGCCCTCCGGCGCGGCCGGTTCAGGAGTAGAGCAGGTACTGCGCGCGCACCGCCTCGAAGCGGGCCAGCCCGGCCGTCCAGTCGCCCGCGACCTCCGCCACCCCGGCGCCCGCGTCCACCAGCCTGCGCACCCGGTCCGAGCCGGTCAGCCGGTCGATCCAGTGGTCCGCGCGCCAGCCGAAACCGCTCCACACCCGGCGGGCGGTCACCAGCAGCCCGATACCGGACCGTACCGGGTCGAAGGCCTCCCGGTCGTGCACGATCAGCCGGACCCCGCCGCACAGCTTCCCCGCGTGCTTGGAGAACGCCGGGGTGAAGTACGCCTCCCGGAACCACACGCCGGGCAGCCCCAGCCCGTTCGCCGCCTCCGCCCACCTCCGGTCGATGCCCTCCGCCCCCAGGACCTCGAAGGGCGTGGTCGTCCCTCGCCCCTCCGAGAGGTTCGTCCCCTCGAACAGGCAGGTGCCGGCGTACGCGAGGGCCGTGTCCGGTGTCGGCATGTTCGGGCTCGGCGGCACCCAGGGCAGTCCGGTCTCCCCGAAGAAGGATCCGCGCCGCCACCCGGACATCGCCACCGTCTTCAGCCGCACCGGTCCGGCGGGGGCCGGACCGGCGGCCAGGAACTCGCCGTTGAAGAGCCGGGCCAGCTCCGCCGCCGTCATCCCGTGGGCGAGGGCGATCGGCTCCCGGCCCACGAAGCTCGCGTACGGCCGCTCCAGCACCGGGCCCGCGGCCCGCAGGCCGCCCACCGGGTTCGGCCGGTCCAGGACCACCACCGTCCGGTCCGCGAGGGCGGCCGCCCGCATGCAGTCGTAGAGGGTCCAGATGTAGGTGTAGAAGCGGGCCCCGACGTCCTGGATGTCGAAGACGACGGTGTCGACCCCGGCCGCCGCGAACACGTCGGCGAGTTGCTGCCCGCTCTTGCCGTACGTGTCGTACACGGGCAGCCCGGTCGCCGGGTCCCGCGAGGCTCCCTCGGAGTTCCCGGCCTGCGCCGTCCCGCGGAAGCCGTGTTCGGGCCCGAACACCGCAACGAGGTCGACCCGGTCGTCCGCGTGCAGCACGTCCACCAGGTGGCGTGCGTCGGGGGTGATCCCGGTCGGGTTCGTGACCACCCCGACCTTCTGCCCGGCCAGGAGGGCGTACCCGCCTGCCGCGAGCCGCTCGAAGCCGGTGCGCACCCGTCCCGCCGCCCGCGGCGCGGCGGACCCGCCGGTCCCCGCCGTGCCCAGGGCGCCCGCAGCACCCGCCGATCCCGCGGCCCCGGCCAGCCCCAGCACCCCGCGTCGCGACAGCGTCATCCGGCCACGCTAGGCACCGAGCCCCTTCCGCCTCGACATACCGACTGGTTAGTCTGCCCGGATCCGCAAACCCGCCGCATGAGAGGTGTGATCCCGTGAGCGCGTACCAGGACCAGCGAGTCGTCGTCACCGGCGCGGGCGGCGGCATCGGCGCCGCGCTCGCCCACCGCTTCGCGGCCGAAGGCGCCACGGTGGTCGTCAACGACCTCGACCCCGCCAAGGCCGCGGCCGTCGCGGGCGCCATCGGCGCCCGGGCGATCCCGGTGCCCGGCGACGCCTCGCAGGTCGCGGCCGAGGCCCGCGAAGCGCTCGGCGGGACGGTCGACGTCTACTGCGCCAACGCCGGACTCGCCGCGGGCGGCGGTGCGGACGCCGACGATGCCGTCTGGGAAGCCGCCTGGAACGTCAACGTGATGGCCCACGTCCGCGCCGCCCGGCTGCTACTGCCCGATTGGCTGGAGCGGGGGAGCGGCCGCTTCGTCTCCACCGTCTCGGCCGCGGGACTGCTCAGCATGATCGGAGCCGCCCCGTACAGTGTCACCAAGCACGGTGCGCTCGCCTTCGCGGAATGGCTCTCGCTGACCTACCGGCACCGCGGTGTCCAGGTCCATGCCGTCTGTCCGCAAGGAGTGCGCACCGACATGCTGACCGCCGCGGGCTCGGCGGGCGAACTCGTCCTCGCGCCGACCGCGATCGAGCCGGAAGCGGTCGCGGACGCGCTGTTCGACGGCATGGAGAAGGGCCGTTTCTTGATCCTCCCGCACCCCGAGGTCGCCGACCACCACGCTGCCCGCGCCACCGACCCGGACCGCTGGCTGAGCCGCATGAACCACCTCCAGCAGACATGGGAGACCAGGTGACCCCCGCCGCCGGCCCGACTCCGATCCCGACCCCCGCCTCCGCCTCCCGGCCCTGGCGCGGACTGCTCTCCCCGGCCCAGCTGGCGCCCGTCGCACCACCGCCCACCGTCCTGCACGCCTTCCGGGAGGCCGTGGCCCGCGCTCCCGAACGCACCGCGCTCGCCTACTTCGACGGCCGGGTCGGCTACGCCGAGGCCGATGCGCTCTCCGACTCGATCGCGGGCCACCTCGCGGCGCGGGGCGTCCGCCGCGGTGACCGGGTCGCGGTCATGCTCCAGAACACCCCGCACTTCGTGCTCGCCGTCCTCGGCGCCTGGAAGGCCGGGGCGGTCGTGGTGCCCCTCAACCCCATGTACAAGGCCGGCGAGGTCGGCCACGCCCTGCACGACTCCGGGGCCGCCGCGCTGGTGTGCGACGACCGTGCCTGGACGGCGTACCTTCGCCGGGCGGTGCGGGGCAGCGCCGTGCGGTGCGTGCTGACCACCTCGGCCCGGGACTTCCAGACCAGGAACGACCCGCGCGTCTTCGGCCCCGCACCGGTCACCGGCACCGCCGCGACCCCGGGCCCCGACCGTCCGCTCCTGCCCGCACAAGCGGTCGCGCCGGACCCGGTGTCCGGTGGTGAGCTGCCCGCCGCTGCGGACACCGCGGATCCCCTCGCGGACGCCGCCGGTCCCGTCGCCGCGGACCTCGCCACCGTGGCCCGTGGCGGCCGGCCCGCTCCGCACGGCCCGGACCTCACCGCCGCGGACACCGCCCTCATCAGCTACACCTCCGGCACCAGCGGCACCCCCAAGGGCGCCATGAACCCGCACGGCGCCCTCACCTACAACGCCGTACGGCAGGTCACCTCCCACCCCGTCGCCGAGGGCGCCGGCTACTTCGCCCTCGCACCCCTCTTCCACATCACCGGCATGGTCTGCGAGCTCGCCGCCTGCTTCGTCAACGCCGGCACCCTCGTCCTGGCCCACCGCTTCGACGCCGGCGCCGTCCTCGACGCCTTCCTGGAACACCGGCCCGCCTACACCGTCGGCCCGGCCACCGCCTTCATGGCCCTCGCCGCCCACCCCGCCGCCACCCCGGACCACTTCGCCTCCTTCCAGGTGGTCTCCTCCGGTGGCGCGCCGCTCCCGCCCGCACTCGTCGAACGCCTCCGCGCCGCCTTCGGGTTCTACCTCCGCAACGGCTACGGCCTCACCGAGTGCACCGCCCCCTGCGCCAGCGTGCCCGTGCACCTCGAAGCGCCGGTCGATCCAGCCTCCGGCACCCTCTCCGTGGGCCTGCCCGGCACCGACACGCTCGTACGGATCCTCGGAGAGCACGGGGACGAGCTGCCCCTCGGCGAGACCGGCGAGATCGCCGTCCGCGGCCCCCAGGTCGTACCCGGCTACTGGGGCCTGCCCGCGGAATCCGCCGAGGCCTTCCCGGACGGCGAACTGCGCACCGGGGACGTCGGCTTCATGGACCCGGACGGCTGGCTCTACGTGGTCGACCGCAAGAAGGACATGATCAACGCGTCCGGCTTCAAGGTCTGGCCCCGCGAGGTCGAGGACGTGCTCTACACCCACCCCGCCGTGCGCGAGGCCGCCGTGGTCGGCGTTCCCGACCCCTACCGCGGGGAGAGCGTCAAGGCCTACGTGAGCCTGCGCCCGGGGGCCTCGACCGAGCCCGACGAGCTGTCCGCGTACTGTGCCGCACGCATCGCCGCGTACAAATACCCGCGCCAGGTCGAGATCCTGCCTGTCCTTCCGAAGACGACCAGTGGCAAGATCCTGCGACGGGAACTGCGCGATCGCGGCTGAAAACAGTCGGACGGTCGTACAGCTGGTCGCAGCGACCAGGCAGGAACGAGAAAAGGAAGGTCAGCAGCATGGCGGCCAGGACCACGGAACCCGCAGGCACCCACGAAGCCCCGGTACCGCAGCGGCTGCTGGCCGTCGCCACCCGGCTGTTCGCCGAGCGCGGCTACGACCGCACCTCCGTCCAGGAGATCGTGGAGGCTGCCGGGGTCACCAAGGGCGCGCTCTACCACTACTTCGGGTCCAAGGACGACCTGCTGCACGAGGTGTACGCGCGGATGCTGCGCCTCCAGCAGCAGCGCCTCGACGCGGTGGCCTCGTCCGACGCCCCCGTCGAGGAAAGGCTGCGGGCCGCGGCAGCCGACGTCGTCGTCACCACCATCGAGAACCTCGACGACGCCATGATCTTCTTCCGGTCGATGCACCAGCTCAGCCCGGAGAAGTTCAAGCAGGTACGGGCGGAGCGCCGGCGCTACCACGAGCGCTTCCGGGCACTCATCGAGGAGGGGCAACGGACCGGCGTGTTCTCCACCGCCACCCCCGCCGACCTGGTGGTGGACTACCACTTCGGCTCCGTGCACCACCTGTCCACCTGGTACCGGGCCGACGGTCCGCTCACACCGCAGCAGGTCGCCGACCACCTCGCTGACCTGCTGCTGAGGGCGCTGCGGCCGTGATCCCCGAGGCGTCCAGCGCGGGATAGTCGGTGTACCCTTCGGCGCCCTGGACGTACATGAAGAACTCCGGCCGGAGCGCGTTGAGCGGAGCACCCCCGCGCAGCCGTTCCACGAGGTCGGGGTTGGCGAGGAAGCCCCGGCCCAGCGCGATCAGGTCGGCGCCCGCGGCCAGCAGCCGCTCGCCCCTGCGCATTCCGGCGTCGGTCGCCACCTCCTCGCGGGTCAGTGCCGGGTTGGCGATCAGCGTGCCCGGCCAGGCGCGACGGATCCCGCCGAAGAGGGGAGCGGCCGGGTCGGCGTACACCTGGTGCAGATAGACCGGGCCGAGCTGCGCCAGTGCCTCGACCAGCGCCGGGTAGAGGGCCTCGGTGTCGCCCTCCTCGATGCCGTTGACGCCGAGTCCCGGCGAGATGCGGACGCCGACCCGGTCCGCCCCGACGGCCCCGATCACCGCCCGCACCACCTCGACGGTGAAGCGGATGCGGCCTTCGGCGGACCCGCCCCACCGGTCGGTGCGCCGGTTGGTGTTCCGTGCGAGGAACTGGTGGAGCAGGTGGCCGTTGGCGGAGTGCACCTCCACCCCGGCGAACCCGGCGTCGACGGCGTTGCGCGCCGCCTGCGCGAAGTCGGCCACGGTGGCCCGGATGTCCTCGTCCGTCATCTCCCGGGGCGTCAGTGCGTCCCGGAGCCCGCCGGGGGTGTGCAGCTGCTCGGGGAAGCGTACGGCCGACGGGGCCAGCGGGACGTGCCCGCTGGTGTCCGGGTGGCCGACCCGGCCGCCGTGCTGGAGCTGGAGGAACATCCGCCCGCCTGCCGTGTGCACCGCGCCGGTGACCCGGCGCCAGCCGGCGATCTGCGCCGGGGTGTGGATGCCGGGGATGTGCGGATAGGTCTGGCCGACGGCGTTCGGTGCGGCGGCCTCGGCGATGATCAGGCCGGCCGAGGCGCGCTGCGCGTAGTACGTGGCCATGAGGGCGCCCGGGACCCCGTCGGCGCCGGCGCGATTGCGCGTCAGCGGGGCCATCACGAGGCGGTTGGGGAGCTCCAGCCCGCCGAGTCGGGCGGGGGCGAAAAGTGTCTTCTGCGTCATGCCGGGTACCGTAAAACCTGACACTGGTGTCAGGTTCAAGGCCTGGGGGGACCGTGCGGATCGGAGAACTGGCGGCGCGCACCGGCGTGGGCGAGCGCTCGCTGCGCTACTACGAGGCACAGGGCCTGCTGGCCGCCGACCGCACGCCCGGCGGGCACCGGGACTTCCCCGAGCGGGCGGTGGACCGGGTCATCCGCATCCAGGAGCTCTACGCGGCCGGCCTCAACAGCACGAAGATCGGGCAGATCCTCCCCTGCATGCGGGACGAGGACGGCGGCCCGTCGGTGCGTGCGACCCCTGCGCTGGTGGCCGAGCTCGCTGCCGAACGGGAGCGGATCGACCGGATGATCGGCGAGCTGATCCGCTCCCGCGACGTGCTGGACGAGGTGATCTCCGCGGCGGCGGGCCGCGTCACGGCCCGCTGAGGCCGGTGCGCGGGCCGCGGCGCGGGCCGGTGCGCACGCCGCGCCCGGCCCGGCCACGATCCGGCCGGCCCGGGGCCCGGGCGGGTGGCGGGCCGGCGCGTGGAGGCCCTGCTGCGCCCGGGGCCGGCCCGAGGCTAGAGGTACCGCTTCAGTTCGCGGCGGGCCAGGGAGCGCTGGTGCACCTCGTCCGGACCGTCGGCCAGGCGCAGGGTGCGGGCCGCGGCCCACAGCTCGGCCAGGGGGAAGTCCTGGCTCACCCCGCCCGCGCCGTGCAGCTGCACCGCGTCGTCCAGGATCCGTACCACCGCCCGCGGGGTCGCGATCTTGATGGCCTGGATCTCGGTGTGGGCGCCCCGGTTCCCGACCGTGTCCATCAGCCAGGCCGTCTTGAGCACCAGCAGCCGCAACTGCTCCACCGCGACCCGCGCGTCGGCGATCCAGTTCTGCACGACGCCCTGCGCGGCCAGCGGTTTGCCGAAGGCCGTCCGCTCCACCGCCCGCCGGCACATCAGCTCGATGGCCCGCTCCGCCATCCCGATCAGCCGCATGCAGTGGTGGATGCGTCCCGGGCCGAGCCGCGCCTGGGCAATGGCGAAGCCGCCGCCCTCCTCCCCGATCAGGTTCGCCGCGGGGATCCGTACCCCGTCGAACACCACTTCGGCGTGGCCGCCGTGGTCGTGGTCCTCGTACCCGTACACCGTCATGGCCCGCCGCACTTCGACCCCCGGGGTGTCCCGGGGGACCAGGACCATCGACTGCTGACGGCGCGGATCGGCGCCGTCCGGGTCGGTCTTGCCCATCACGATGAAGATCTTGCAGTCCGGGTTCATGGCGCCGGAGATGAACCACTTGCGGCCCGTGACCACATACGCGTCACCGTCCCGTTCGATCCGGGTCTCGATGTTCGTCGCGTCCGAGGAGGCCACCTCGGGCTCCGTCATCGCGAAGGCGGAGCGGATCGCGCCTTCCAGCAGGGGCTCCAGCCACTGCTTCTTCTGCTCCTCGCTCCCGAACTGCGCCAGCAGCTCCATGTTCCCGGTGTCGGGGGCCGCGCAGTTGGTCGCAGTGGGCGCCAGGTGCGGGCTGCGGCCGGTGATCTCCGCCAGCGGTGCGTACTGGAGGTTGGTCAGCCCCGCACCGTACTCCGGGTCCGGGAGGAAGAGATTCCACAGGCCCTGGCGGCGCGCCTCGGCCTTCAGCTCACCGAGGACGGCCGGGGTGTCCCAGGGCGAGGCCAACCGTGCGCGCTGCTCGGCGGCGACGGCTTCCGCCGGGTGGACGTACTCCTCCATGAACGCGAGCAGCCGCTCGCGGAGTTCCTCGGTCCGGTCGTCGAATGCGAAATCCATGCGGGGTGCCTCAGCCTTCCTGCAGTTCCTGGAGGGTGGTCAGTCCGTGCTCGATGAAGACCGGAACCAGCTCGCCGATCCGGTCGAAGCCCGCGCCGACGGTCTGCCCGAGCGTGTAGCGGTAGTGGATGCCCTCGAGGATCACCGCGAGCTTGAACCAGGCGAAGGCCGTGTACCAGGCGATGGCCCCGGTGTCCCGCCCGGAGCGCGCGGCGTACCGCTCGACCAGTTCCGCGGGAGCCGGGTGGCCGGGGGCTCCGCTCGTCGTGCTGACGGGGGATCCGGCCAGTCCCAGATCGGAGCTGTACATCACCAGCAGCCCGAGGTCGGTCAGCGGATCGCCGAGCGTGGACATCTCCCAGTCCAGCACCGCCCGGATCGTGTCGGTGCCGGACGGGGTCCCGTCGATCAGCACGTTGTCCAGGCGGTAGTCGCCGTGCACCACGGTCGGGGCGGGGGAGCCGGGCAGCCTGCGGCCCAGCGCGCCGTGCAGCTCGTCGATCCCGGCGAGCTCACGCCCCCGCGAGGCCGCGAGCTGCTTGCCCCAGCGGCGCAGCTGCCGGTCGAGGAAACCCTCCGGCCGGCCGAAGTCGCCCAGGCCCACCGCCTCCGGATCCACCGCGTGCAGGTCGACCAGCGTGTCCACCAGTCCGAGCACCGCCCGCCGGGTCCGCTCCGGGCCGATGGCGGCGAGTTCGCCGGCCGTGCGGTACGGCACCCCGTCCACGTACTCCATGACGTAGAACGGCGCCCCGAGCACCTCCTCGTCCTCGCACAGCAGCACCGGCTCCGGGACCGGCACGGCCGTTCCGTGCAGCGCCGCGATGACCCGGTGCTCGCGGCGCATGTCGTGGGCGGTGGCCAGCACATGGCCGAGCGGCGGCCGGCGCACCACCCAGCGCCCGGTCCCGTCGGTGATCTCGTACGTGAGATTCGACCGGCCTCCCTCGATCAGCCGGCCGCGCAGCGCAGCGGCCGCGAGTCCCGGTCGGACCCGGTCGAGATGACCGCGCAGCCGCTCCAGATCCAGGCCTGGCGGGTCGGCCGGGGCTGAGGTCATGTGCGCACCTCCGTGCGGAGAGTCGGTGGGGACGTGCGGTGGTGCGTCGGCACACCATCGCAGGCAATCATGCCGACCAGTCGGTATGCCGTCCAGTGGGCGGGCCGGAGGATCGACTCCGGCCCGCCGGACTCGCCGGACTCACGCGTGGCACAGGATCGGCGTACCGCCGTTCATCACCGTCATGTCCGCGAGCACCGCCGGTATGTCCAGCGGCGCACCCTCCGGCTCCCCGGCCAGCTCCGCGTAGGCCCGGTGCACGTTGGCCACCAGCCGCTCGCTCTCCCGCCAGGCCGCGAACTCGCCGAGGTCGGCCTGCCGGGCCACCTCCAGCGGGGTCAGCCCCCTGGCCCGCCCCTCCCGGGAGACTTCGGCCACGTACCGCAGGTAGCGCTCGGTGGAGTCGTAGGCCGACGGGTCCGTCAGCGGTCCGTGGCCCGGTACGACGGTCTCCGCGTCCAGTGACCGCAGCAGCTCCAGGGCCCCCAGGGAGCCGGCGAGCGAGCCCATCGCAAGGAACGGCGTGCCCCCGGCGAAGACCAGGTCCCCGGTGAAGACCACCCGGTGCTCGGGCACCCACACGACCGAGTCCCCGGTGGTGTGCGCGACCCCCGGGTGGACGACCCGCACCTCGGTCGAGCCCACGTGCACGGTCGCCCGGTCGCTGTAGGTCAGGTCGGGGGCGGTGATGTCTATCGCCCCGAAGTCCGTCGCCGGCCAGATCATCTCCAGCTGGTGGCCCGCGGCGAGCTGCTCGGCCCGAGCGGCGTCGTGCCCGAGGATCAGCGCCCCGGGGGTGAAGACGCAGTTGCCGTAGGTGTGGTCGCCGTGGTGGTGGGTGTTCACCACCGTCCGCGGGAGCGGCACCCCGGCCGCCGCGATCGCGTCACGCAGCGCCAGTGCGCGCCGCTCGGTGGCGGCGGTGTCGATGAGCAGGGTCCGGCCGCCGTCGCTGACGAAGCCGGCGTTGTTCAGGCACCATCCTCCGTCGGGCTGGACGTAGGCGTACACCCCCGGTGCGGGCTGGACGAGGTACGGGTCGTCGACGGGCATCTGCGCTCTCCCCGGGTCGCTTTGACGGACGGTCGGCATCCTGTCAGTCGTCGCCGCACGGGGGGAGGGCGGGTGCCGCCACCGGTCACCCCTGGTGGGCCGGGAGAGCGGGTCGGTGACGGCCTCGCAGATCAGTGGTCGTCGTAGTGCCCGTCGTGTGCGGCGTGGCGGTGTCCGTCGTGCAGGTAGTCGACGTGGTCGCCGTGCTGGACCGTGTCGTGCCCGCAGCCCGTGCCGTGGGTGTGGGCGTGGCCCTCGTGCGCGGTGTGCCCGGTCGGCTCGCACTCGTCCCAGTGCCCCGAGTGCTCCCGGTGCAGGTGGCCGTCGTGCGCGTAGTCGACGTGGTCGCCGTGCGGGACCGCCCGGTGGCCGCAGTCCGCGCCGTGGGCGTGCTGGTGCGTGGGGTGTTCGTGGTGGAGGGTCGTCATGGCGCCGAGACTAGTGCGAATGGTCGGCTATCACCTGTTGTGTCCCGCTTGATCGGGGGAAGTGTGATGATGGGGCCGACGGCTCAGAGGATGACCGCCACCGCAAACGCCGCCAGCGCCACCGTGCACGCCACCACGGACAGCGCCGACCCGGGGTCCAGCACCCGCGGCCGGCCGGTGGCCAAGGCCCGGATCCTGCGGTGCGCCACCCACAGGAACGCCAGCCAGACCAACACGATCAACGCGGCCCCGGCCAGTTCCGACGGCGACCCCGGCCCGCGCAGCGCCTGCCGCAGGGCCAGCACCGCCACCACCGAGGACGCCAGCGTCGTGCGCCGCCACGCCAGCCGGGTCCGCTCGGGCTGGAGCCCGGCGTCGCGATCCACCCCCGGGACGCTCACCGCCCGGACGTCCAGCCCAGCAGCACGACCACCACCATCGCCACCGCGACCAGCCCCACGCCCAGGCTCAGCACCACCGGGAACCGCGACAGCGGCAGGTCCTCGTGCCGCCGCATCGCCCGCTCGCAGCGCACCCAGTGGTTCACCGCCCGCAGCGCGCAGGCCGCGCCGACCGCGAGGAGCGCGAAGGCCATGCCCACCCGCACCCCCCAGCGCAGGTCGGGCAGGAACTGGTCGACGGCGAAACCGCCGCCGACCAGCGCCAGGGCGGTCCGGATCCAGGCGAGGAACGTGCGCTCGTTGGCCAGCGAGAAGCGGTAGTCGGGGGTGTCGCCCTCATCCTTCAGCCGCGACGGTGCGAACCACAGGCGTACGTCCTTGACGAAGTCGATCACCGGATCAATCTACTGGCGGGAGCCGCGATACGCCCGCAGCCGCCGGTAGGCCTCCAACCCGTCCGGCACCCAGGGCCACTGCCCGCTCCCGATCCGCCGGTCCAGCTCCTCCCGCGTCAGGAAGGAGTGCCAGGCCACCTCCGAGCCCTGCGGGGCCACCGGCAGCTCGCACCGCACCTCGTGCACGGACGACCACCAAGCCCCGCCCGGGCCCTCGTACAGGAACCTGAACAGCGGTTCCGGCTGTGCCAGCCCCCGCACCCCGAGCTCCTCCTCGGCCTCCCGCAGCGCGGCCTCGGCGTAGCTCTCGCCGGCGCCCACCACCCCGCCCACGAACATGTCGTAGTGCGAGGGGAAGACGAGCTTCGACGCGGTCCGCCGGTGCACGAAGATCCGCTCCTCCGCGTCCCTGGCCAGCACGAACACACAGCGGTGGATCAGGCCGCGGGCGTACACCTCGCCCCGCGGGGCCTGCCCGAGGACCCGGTCGTCCCGGTCCACCACGTCCAGTACTTCATCAGCGGCACTCACGGGCCCATCCAACCACCGCTGTTGACTGGTTACCGCTCCGTAGCAAAGGATCTGCCCCACCATCGACGGAGGACGGGTGTCCGCATGACGTACGACGCAGACGTGATCGTGATCGGAGCCGGGCTCGCGGGCCTGGTGGCCACCGCCGAGCTCGTCGACGCGGGCCGCAAGGTGGTCCTGCTCGACCAGGAGCCGGAACAGTCCATCGGGGGCCAGGCGCACTGGTCCTTCGGCGGGATGTTCCTCGTGGACTCGCCCGAGCAGCGCCGGATGCGGATCAGGGACAGTCGGGACCTCGCCCTCCAGGACTGGCTCGGCACCGCCGGGTTCGACCGCGAGGAGGACGCCTGGCCGCGCCGCTGGGCCGAGGCCTACGTCGACTTCGCGGCCGGGGAGAAGCGCCGCTGGCTGCACGCGCGCGGAGTCCGCTTCTTCCCCGTCGTCGGCTGGGCCGAGCGCGGCGGCTACGACGCGGACGGCCACGGCAACTCCGTCCCGCGCTTCCACATCACCTGGGGCACCGGGCCCGGGCTGGTGGAGCCGTTCGAGCGGCGGGTCCGGGAGGGTGTGGCCCGCGGCCTGGTCCGGCTGGCGTTCCGCCACCGGGTGACCGGTCTGGCCGCCACCGCCGGCGCCCTGGACACCGTGACCGGGGAGATCCTCGAACCCTCCGACGCCGCGCGAGGCACCGCCAGCAGCCGCGAGGCCGCCGGAACCTTCTCCCTGCGGGCCCAGGCCGTGATCGTCACCAGCGGCGGCATCGGCGGCAACCACGACCTCGTGCGCGCGCAGTGGCCTGCCCGGCTCGGCACTCCGCCCGCACGGATGCTCTCCGGCGTACCCGCGCACGTCGACGGCCTCATGCTGGGGATCGCGGAGGCGGCGGGCGCCAGCCACATCAACAAGGACCGGATGTGGCACTACACCGAGGGCATCCGGAACTGGGACCCGATCTGGGCCCGGCACGGGATCCGCATCCTCCCCGGCCCGTCCCCTCTCTGGCTGGACGCCACGGGCAGACGGCTGCCCGTACCGCTCTTCCCGGGCTTCGACACCCTCGGCACGCTCGACCACATCATGCGGACGGGCCACGACCACACCTGGTTCGTGCTCAACGAGCGCATCATCGGGAAGGAGTTCGCCCTCTCCGGCTCCGAGCAGAACCCCGACCTCACCGGCCGGTCGGTGCGCGGCGTCATCACCCGCGCGCGCCAGGCCGTACCCGGCCCGGTCAGGGCCTTCATGGAGCACGGCGCCGACTTCGTCGTCGAACGCGACCTGTCCGCCCTGGTGCGCGGCATGAACGCGGTCACCGGGGAGGACCTCCTCGACGAGGCCGCCGTGCGGCGCGCGATCACGGCCCGCGACCGGGAGGTCGCCAACCCCTTCACCAAGGACCTCCAGGTGACGGCGATCCGCGGGGCCCGCCGGTACCTCGGCGACAAACTGATCCGCACCGCCGCCCCGCACCGGATCCTCGACCCGAAGGCCGGCCCGCTGATCGCGGTACGGCTCTCCATCCTGACCCGCAAGTCCCTGGGCGGCCTGGAGACCGACCTCTCCTCGCGGGTCCTGACCGGGACGGGCGAGCCGCTCCCCGGCCTCTACGCCGCGGGCGAGGCGGCCGGCTTCGGCGGCGGCGGGGTGCACGGCTACCGGGCCCTGGAGGGCACCTTCCTCGGCGGGTGCGTCTTCTCGGGCCGTGCCGCGGGCCGGGCCGCGGCACGGGCGGTGGGCTGAGGGCGGCTCCCGCGCGGGAGGGCTGCCGAGGCCGACTCCCACCGCCGTGCTCGGCAGCCGCGCCAGACAACTCGTGTGCCGGGAGCGTCAGGGCAGCCGTTCGGCGACCCGGAACCGTTCCGCGACCACGAGGGTGTCGTCGTCGACCGTGAACCCCGGGTCGCCGATCACCGTGCGCACCGGCTCGCTGTGCCAGAACTCCTCGTGCGCCGTACGCCATTCGGCCACCGACGTATACCCCTCTCCCTCGTCGAGAGCGTGCCCCATCCCCACATCGGCGAGCCGCAGCACCTCCACGGCCGTCACCTCCACCACCGCCACCCCGCGCCCGCCGGAGTCGACCAGCAGCGACCGCGCGCCGGGCCGCGGTAGCGGCTCCCGTTCCGCCTCGTACTCCGCCAGCAGGCCGGTGGTGCTGGTCTTCGCCCCGCTCAGCACGGCCGCGACCAACTGGTCGCGCAACGGGCCGGGGAACCCGAGCAGGTACGGGGGAAGATCGTCATATGCCGTCATACGGCCACCCTAGGGTGCCTGCCGTCGCCGGCCGGAACGAATATCGTCCGCCCAACTGGCACGATCACCACAGCAGTTGAAACCCGCCACGCACTGGACCGGACCTTGACTCGGAGCTGCGCGTAACGGTTTGCTGTGCGTGATCACCGGAGTGCTCAACGGAGTTCCGACGAAATTCCGCCCGCGCGCCGGAGACTCCGAGCAACACCACCGCAGTCCTCCGGAGCCCCACGCGGCTCCACCGGCACGACCCCCCGACCTCACCGGTCGGCCGCCCCGACCGTGCGTGCCCCCTGCGCGCGGGGGAGGCCCCGCCGCCCCGACCCCCGTCCGCCCGCGTCCTGGAGGGAAATCCCGCGGATGTCCCCGCCTCCGCCGCCCCTCGGCCGCACCCGCAAGCGGGACGCGCAGCTCTTCGACCCGGCCCTCTGCGATGCCGAACTCATCGACGTACGTTCCCAGTTCACTCAGGGGCGGTGGGCCAGGGTCCGTTCCCTCCTCGTCGGCACCGGCGACGACTGGGACCGCAGGGGCCACCGCGTCGTCGTCCTCGCCCAGACCCCGGCGGCCACCGCATGGGCCCGCGAGTGGCTGCTCGCCGAACCGGACAGCGCCGACGCCGCCACCCTCCTCGCCTGCGCCGCCGTCTTCACCGCCCTGCGCCACAAGGGCACCCCGGCCGAGGCCGAGGAAGCCTGCCGCCGTGCCGCCGCGCTGCTTCCCGACGACCCCACCCCCTGGCTCGGGCTGCTCCTGCTCTCCCGGGCCTTCGGCAGCGAGGAGGAGTTCAGCCGCCACTTCGACCAGGTCCGGGCCCGTCACCCCGAGCACCACCACGCCCACCACCTGATGGTGGCGAAGCTGGCCGAACGCACCCTCGCGCCCGGCCAGGACCCGCTCCACGAGGTCTACGACTTCGCCGCCTGGGCCGCCGAGGAGTCCCCGGCGGACTCCCCGCTGGCCGTGCTCCCCGTCGTCGCGCACGCCGAGCGCTACCGGGTGCTCGCCGCCGGCCGCGGCCACACGGCCGAATCGGCCGCCGCACACTGGGAGGGCCGCCGCGCCCGCCAGGTGCTGCGCTCGGCCTTCGACTGGTGGCTGGAGTGGGAGCGCGATGACCACCCCCGCAACCGGGTCGACCTCAACTTCCTCGCCCACGCCAAACTCTGCGAAGGCCGCCCGGCCGAGGCCGCCGCGCTCTTCCACCGCATCGGCAGCCATGCCACCCGAGCCCCCTGGTCCTATCCCGACCGCGACCCCCACAAGGCCTTCCTCGCAGCGCGCAACGTGGCGCTCGGCACCGCCTGACCCGTCACGGTCCCCCGCGGCCCCGGCCCGGCCCGGCCGTCCGCCTCCCCCCACCCGCCCCCGAAAGAACCGCGCCCCCGAAAGGACGCCGCCATGCCGACGGGCAGATCCACCACGCTCCAGGAACCGGCCGAGATACGCACGTACAAGGGCCAGGACCGCGCACTGCGCGCCGACCGCCTCGGCACGGCCGGCCTGCTGCTCTCCGTACTCGCCGCGAGTGCCCCCCTGATGGTCGTCGCGGGTGTCATGCCCACGACTTTCGGTCTGATGGGCGTGGTCGGCCAGCCCCTGCTCTTCGTGATCCTGGGCCTCGTCCTTGCGCTGTTCAGCGTCGGTTACGCCGAGATGAGCCGCCACGTCCACAACGCCGGCGCCTTCTACGCCTACATCGCCCGCGGCCTGGGCCCCACCGCCGGTGCCGCCGCCTCGCTCGTCGCCCTCGTCGCGTACAGCGCCATGCAGGTCGGCGTCTACGGCATCCTCGGCTTCGAGATCTCCGGCCTCTTCGCGACCTACCTGGACATCGAGCTCGCGTGGTGGATCCCGGCCCTGCTCGCGGTCGCCGTCACCGGCGCCCTCGGCTGGCTCAAGATCGACCTCAATGCCAAGGTCCTCGGCGTCCTCCTCCTGATCGAGTGCGCCCTCGTCGTCATCTTCGACGCCGCCGCCCTCGCCGAGCCGGGGCCCGAAGGGCTCTCGCTCCACGCGTTCAATCCCGAGACCCTCAGCGGGCCCGGCCTCGGCACCGCCCTGTGCTTCTGCATCGCCGCCTTCGTCGGGTTCGAGCAGTCCCCGGTGTACGCCGAGGAGACCAGCCGGCCGCACATCGTCGTCTCCCGCGTGATGTTCCTCGCGGTCGGCTTCGTCGCCCTCTTCTTCGCCTTCAGCGCCTGGGCCCTCACCGTCGCCACCGGCCCCCGCGAGGTCGTCGGGACCGCGGCCGAAGCCGGCCCCGGCCTGCTCTTCCAGCTCACCGAGGCGCGGCTCGGCACCGCCTTCACCGACGTCCTGCACGTCCTCTTCGTGACCGGCATGTTCGCCGCCATGCTCAGCTTCCACAACGTCGTCGCCCGCTACGCCTTCGCCATGGGCCGCGAGGGCCTCCTCCCCGCAGCCTTCGGCCGTACCAACGCGGGCACCGGTGCGCCCGCCACCGGCTCGCTCCTGCAGACCGGCATCGCGACCCTGGTCGTCCTCGCCTTCGCGGTCACCGACGACCTCCCGGCCGGCGACCCCACCGCACCCGTCCTGCACCTGTTCACCTGGATGGGCAGTGTCGGGGCCCTCGGTGTGACGCTCCTCATGGCCGCCGCCTCCGTCGCCGTGATCGCCTTCTTCGTCCGCCGCGGCACCGCGGGCGCCCAGGTCTGGCGGCTCGTCGCGGCCGCCGGCGCCGGCCTCGCCCTGCTCGCCATCGCCGTCTACACCGTCAAGGACTTCGGCGTCCTGGTCGGCGCCGAGGAGGGCTCGGCGCTCAGCTGGGTCCTGCCGGGCATCATCGGGGCCGCCGTCGTGGTCGGCCTGCTGTACGGGGTCCTCCTGCGCCGCAGCCGCCCCGAGGTCCACGCCCGGATCGGCCTCGGCAACGAAGCCTTCCGCCTCGACCAGGCGGCTGAGGGCACACCCGGCGACTGACCTCTCTTTCCAACCTCCACGAAGCCCCTGGCGCCCGTTTCCAAGGTCGTCGGGGGCTTCCGCATGCAGGGGGTGATTTTGGCGGCGGGCCCGGCCTCGTGGTCTCCTATGGCGATCAAATCACCCGGAAGCCACCACAGGGGACACCACCCAGCTCCCCTGCGAGGCCGTCCGGGCTGCCTGTCCCACCCACGAAGGCGACGTCATACATGACCGACCGCACCATGACCGAGGCACCCGCCCCGGCGTCCTCCCGCCATGTCGACGCCGGTGACGAGGGGTACAGCAAGGACCTCAAGTCCCGCCACATCAACATGATCGCGATCGGCGGAGCGATAGGCACCGGCCTGTTCCTCGGCGCCGGCGGCCGCCTCGCCGGTGCCGGCCCCTCCCTCGCGATCGCTTACGCGGTGTGCGGCGTCTTCGCCTTCTTCGTGGTCCGCGCCCTCGGCGAGCTCGTCCTCTACCGGCCCTCCTCGGGCGCCTTCGTCTCCTACGCCCGTGAGTTCATGGGCGAGAAGGGCGCCTACACCGCCGGCTGGCTGTACTTCCTGAACTGGTCCACCACCACCGTGGCCGACATCACGGCCGCCGCCGTGTTCGCCCACTACTGGTCCGCGTTCACCGACGTCCCCCAGTGGGTCCTCGCATTCATCGCGCTCGCCATCGTCCTCACCGCCAACCTGATCTCGGTGAAGTACTTCGGCGAGATGGAGTTCTGGTTCTCCATCGTCAAGGTCAGCGCCCTGGTGATCTTCATGCTGGTGGCCATCTACCTGGTCGCCACCAGCCACCCGATCGACGGCCACACCCCCGGCCTCACGACGATCACCGACAGCGGGGGCCTCTTCCCCTCCGGCGTGCTGCCGATGCTCCTGGTGGTCCAGGGCGTCGTCTTCGCGTACGCCTCCGTCGAGCTGTGCGGCGTCGCCGCGGGCGAGACCGAGAACCCGGAGAAGATCATGCCGAAGGCGATCAACTCCATCATGTGGCGCGTCGGCGTCTTCTACGTCGGCTCGGTCGTGCTGCTGGCCCTGCTGCTCCCGTACACCGCCTACTCCGCCGACCAGTCCCCGTTCGTCACCGTCTTCGACAAGCTCGGCATCCCGGGCACCGCCGGCATCATGAACCTGGTTGTCCTCACCGCGGCCCTCTCCTCGCTGAACTCGGGCCTGTACTCCACCGGCCGCATCCTGCGCTCGATGGCCCTGTCCGGCTCGGCCCCGAAGTTCACCGGCGTCATGAACAAGGGCAAGGTCCCCTACGGCGGTGTCCTGTTCACCGCCGCCTTCGGCGTCGCGGGCGTCGGCCTGAACTACTGGATGCCAGGCGAGGCCTTCGAAATCGTCCTCAACCTCGCCTCCATCGGCATCCTGGGCACCTGGGGCATGGTCATGCTCTGTTCGCTCTTCTTCTGGCGGCGCTCGCAGAACGGTCTGGTCTCCCGCCCGTCGTACCGCCTGCCCTGGGCCCCCTACACCCAGGTCGTGACCCTGCTCTTCCTCGCCACGGTCCTGGTGCTGATGTGGAGCGACGGCGGCGTCGGCCGCACCACGGTCATGCTCGTCCCGGCCATCGCTGCTGCTCTGGTGGGCGGCTGGTTCCTGGTCCGCGGCCGAGTGGCCGCACTGGCCGCCGGCCGGGACTGACCCCTCCTGAGGCACCCGGGGCCCTCGTGCCGGCCACCGCCGGTACGAGGGCCCGTTGCGCTCCGCACGCCCCCGGGCGGCGGCCGGCCGGGGCGGCGCCACCGGACCGGCCCGTCCGGCGCGGGGTCCAGGACGCACGAGAGGCCGGCCGGGATTTCTCCCGACCGGCCTCTCGCTGTTGTGTCCGAGGGGGGACTTGAACCCCCACGCCCGATAAAGGGCACTAGCACCTCAAGCTAGCGCGTCTGCCATTCCGCCACCCGGACCGGGTGTGTGCCGTCCGCCTTCACGGGGCGTTGCGACGAGCGAAACACTACCAAACATTCCGGGCCCGCCGCCGCGCACCCGGTGCGGCCGTCGGCCGTGCCCGTGAACGAAGAAGGACCCCGCTGAAGCGGGGTCCTTCCGTCGGTGTCCGAGGGGCGGCTCGAACTCTCCACTCGGGCACCAGCCCCTTTGCCTTCTGACCTGGGGAAACGTGCCCCCCCCGAGGTCACTTCATCGTGGCTGCGGTCGGGCACGGTTACCTGGCACTTCTGCCTGTTCCCGCCTGGTGGTGGTCATGCGTCGGTCACGTGGCCAACCCTCGGGCCCGAGCCCTCCAGGCGGCCGAGAACCGCCCCACAAGGGCCCTGTGAACGATCATTGGCCCTGACGCTCAGACGCCGCCGCAACGAAGCTCGTGCACGTTGGCGTGAGCCGCGACGCCGGAGGCAGTCGTGGGGCTACGGTTCATCGGGATTGACCCAAACGCGGGGCAGCGGGTTCCCCCACCGTATGAATGGACGAGGACAAGGGGGAGCTGGTGTTTCAGCGCTGCGGCGGAGCTGAACGCGGCGAGCCTCGACCCCGCGCTTCGACCTCTGCGCCTGACCTTTCAGCACCACCTGACTGACGGCGCCGCCCAACGGGCGCGCCGAGGTCCGCCGGCAGCTCCACCGCCCGGCCCGGCACTGCTGGGCGGGTGCTGGTGCCTCAGTTGTTGCACCCAGCGACGGTGTTGGCCGGGGCGCAGTTGTTCGGCGTGTTGTTGGAGAAGCGGCTTCCGACTGCGGTGACCGTGGACGTCGTGTAGATGCCACCGCCGTCGGTGGCGGAATTGCCTCTGACGGTGACGCCGACGAGCGTGGCGGTGTCCCCACCGTCGTAGTGGAGGCCTCCGCCGGTCCCTGCGGAGGTGTTGTCGCGAAGCGACCCGCCGGACATCCTGAGCGGCCCCGTGGTGTACATGCCTGCGCCGAGGCTGGTCGCCTCGTTGCGGGCGATGGTCACACCCGAGAGCCGGACCTGGGAGCCCGGGGCCCCGACGGCCAATCCCCCACCGATGCGTCCGGTGTTGTCGGTGATGGAGCCTCCGATGGCGTCGATCGTGTTACCGGGCGCACCGATGGCGAGCCCCCCGCCCAAACCTGGCGAGGTGTTGCCCTTGATCGTGACGGAGCGCAGGACGATCTCCTGATCGGGGCCACCGGTACCGACCCCACCGGCGTAGTTGCTTGCACTGTTGTCCCGCACGGTGCCGGAGTTCGCGACCAACTTGCTGCCGAGGCCGCCGAGGAGCACGCCGCCGCCGAAGCCGGCGGAGTTGTTCCGCACCGCGCTGGAGTTGAGGGTGAGGAGAGGGCCGATGCTTGCGATACCGCCACCGTAGGTGCCAAAACTGTCGCGCACGGTACTGGAGTTGAGGGTGAGCGTGCCGTTGTTCAGCACGCCGCCCCCGAGCTCGCCGGGGAGATGGCCATTGGCCAGGGTGACGCCGGTGAGACTGAGGCTGGCCCCGGTCCCGACCTCCATGACGCGGAAGTTCGTCGCCGCGCTGCTGCTGCGGGCGATGGTCGAGCGGGAGCCCGCGACCTTGATGTTCCCCGTGACCGGGGTGAGCCCGGTGTTACCGCCGAAGGCACTGTCCAGGGTGTAGGTGCAGCCCGGCGCCAGGGCGATGGTGAAGGCGCTGGATACGGCGTTGCCCTGGACGATGGCGGCATTCAGTGCGGAAACGTTCCCGCAAGGGACGTACGCTGCGGCCTGGGCAGGGCTCGCCAGGGCTACGGGCAGGGCCATGACGCCCATGGCGGCCAGTACGGCCACGCAGCCCCGCAGCGCTCGGCGCGGGGGATGCGCCCCGGAGCCCGGCTCGCCCAGGGTGGCGGGCGGCCTCGACAGCATGGATGGGGACACAACGACTCCTGGATGACCGGGCTGCCCCCGTGGCATGGTCATCGCTCGGCGCGTGACCGCGAGGACAGCGGACGTACATCCGGCGGGATAGCCGGTGCCGACGCCCCCGTAACGTTTCGATGTGCGGTCTGCGCTCCGATGCCCCGGGGATTCCCCATATCGGCGTATCGGCGTATCGGTGGCAGCGAGGTCGGCGAGGCAGGGCCGTCATGGGCAGACGTGGACGGGGCTCACGGCCCGTTCCCGCCCGCACGGCGCACGACGCCCACGCGCGGAGCACTACACCATGGCCCACTACGGGCATCCGCGTAGGGGCGGAGCAAGGACGGAGCGCGGAAGCTCGCGCCCTCCGGTGTGGACCGACACACGGCCCGTCTTGCATGGTCTGACCAGGGGCTCGCTGGGCCATGGGGCACGTGGTCGGTCACGCCGCCGCCCGGAAAGCAGAAAACCCCACGTGAAGTGGGGTCTCAGCTGGTGTCCGAGGGGGGACTTGAACCCCCACGCCCGATAAAGGGCACTAGCACCTCAAGCTAGCGCGTCTGCCATTCCGCCACCCGGACCGGGTGTGTGCCGTCCGGCCCTCGCGGGCCGTTCCGACAGGGGAAACAGTACCAAACGGCGGGGGGTCCTCGACCGCACCCCCCGACGGCCGGGGAGCGCCCTTGGGGAGAGCGGCCCGGGGCGGGAGGATGGGAATGTTCGGTACTGCGTGGATCAGTGGGAGGAAGCAGCGTGAGCCAGGCGAGCGCGGGCAAGACCGTCTCCGGCGAGGACGAGGTCGTCGACCTCTGTCGGGACCTCATCCGGATCGACACCAGCAACTACGGAGACCACTCGGGCCCCGGGGAGCGCAAGGCGGCGGAGTGGGTCGCCGAAAAGCTCGCTGAGGTCGGGCTGGAGCCGCAGATCTTCGAATCGCACAAGGGGCGCGCCTCGACGGTGGCGCGGATCGAGGGGGAGGACCCCTCGCGACCCGCGCTGCTGATCCACGGGCACACCGACGTGGTTCCGGCGAACGCCGCGGACTGGACGTACGACCCGTTCTCGGGCGAGATCGCCGACGGCTGCGTGTGGGGCCGCGGCGCAGTCGACATGAAGGACATGGATGCGATGACGCTGGCCGTCGTCCGCGACCGGATGCGCAGCGGCCGTAAGCCCCCGCGGGACATCGTGCTGGCCTTCCTCGCCGACGAGGAGGCGGGCGGCATCTACGGGGCGCGGCACCTCGTCGACCAGCATCCGGGCCTCTTCGAGGGCGTCACGGAGGCGATCGGCGAGGTCGGGGGCTTCTCCTTCACGGTGAACGAGAACCTCCGGCTCTACCTCGTGGAGACCGCCCAGAAGGGCATGCACTGGATGCGCCTGACGGTGGAGGGCACCGCGGGCCACGGCTCCATGACCAACAACGACAACGCCATCACGGAACTGTGCGAGGCCGTGGGCCGGCTCGGCCGCCACCAGTGGCCGGTGCGCGTGACCAAGACCGTACGGTCCTTCCTGGACGAGCTCTCCGACGCGCTCGGCACCCCCCTGGACCCGGACGACATGGACGCCACGCTCGCCAAGCTCGGCGGCATCGCCAAGATGGTGGGCGCGACCCTGCGCAATTCGGCGGCACCGACGATGCTCGGCGCCGGCTACAAGGTCAACGTCATCCCCGGCCAGGCCACGGCCCACGTCGACGGCCGCTTCCTGCCGGGCTACGAGGAGGAGTTCTTCGCCGACCTGGACCGCATCCTCGGCCCCCGCGTGAAGCGGGAGGACGTGCACGGCGACAGGGCGCTGGAGACGGACTTCGACGGCCGGCTGGTGGACGCGATGCAGGGCGCCCTGAAGGCGGAGGACCCGATCGCCCGGGCGGTGCCGTACATGCTCTCGGGCGGCACGGACGCCAAGTCCTTCGACGACCTCGGCATCCGCTGCTTCGGCTTCGCGCCGCTGCAGCTGCCCCCGGAGCTGGACTTCGCCGGCATGTTCCACGGTGTGGACGAGCGGGTTCCGGTGGAAGGTCTGAAGTTCGGGGTGCGCGTGCTCGACCGGTTCATCGACAACGCCTGAGATTCGAGAAGGTGTGCGCATTCCACTGGGAAGAGTGAATGCACTCATACGCTCGTAGCCCTGGTGATCCCTCCTCGTTACAGGTGGTGCGGTCCGCGGCTGGGACCGCACTTTGCCTACTAGGAGGAACAATGCTCAAGAAGGTTGTCGCCGCTGCGGCTGCCACCGGTGGTCTGGTTCTCGCGGGTGCGGGTATGGCCGTCGCCGACGCGGGTGCCCAGGGTGCGGCCATCGGCTCCCCGGGTGTCCTGTCCGGCAACGTCGTCCAGGTCCCGGTTCACGTCCCGGTCAACGTCTGCGGCAACACCGTGTCCGTCATCGGCCTGCTGAACCCGGCCTTCGGCAACACCTGCGTCAACGCCTGACGCGTCTGAAGTCTTCGGCCCCGGAACGCAATCCAGCGCTCCGGGGCCACCGGGCTTTTACGGTCCGGAACCAGAACCACTCATCGGCGTACCAGGCGGGGGAGCCTGGACGGTCGGGCCCTGCGGGCCCCGACCGACACGTACACACCAGGGGACGAGTACAGATGCGACGACCGGCACAGGTCACCAGGAAGACCCTGATCACCATCGCTGCCGCGGGGGGTGTCCTCGCACTGGGCGGGGGTTACGCACACGCGGACTCCGGGGCTGCGGGGCATGCGAAGAACTCTCCGGGCCTGCTGTCCGGGAACGCTGTCCAGGCGCCCGTTGACGCACCGGTGAACGCCTGCGGGAACACGGTGACCGTGGTGGGAGGCCTCAACCCGGCCTTCGGGAACCACTGCGCCAACGGCTCGGGCCACGGCAGGCCGGGCCACCCCGGTCACCCGGGCCACCCCGGTCACCCCGGGAATCCCGGCCACCCCGGTCACCCGGGTGATGGCGACGAACCGTGCGACGACCACCCGGGAACCCCCGGCAACCCCGGTACCCCGGAGAACCCCGGTACCCCGGAGAACCCCGGTACCCCGGAGAACCCGGGAACCCCCGGCACCCCGGAGAACCCCGGTACCCCGGGCAACCCCGGAACTCCTGAGAACCCGGGAACCCCCGGTATCCCGGAGAACCCGGGCAACCCCGGTACCCCGGAGAACCCGGGCAACCCCGGAACCGGTTCCGTCACCCCCGTCACGCACCCCGGCACGGGTACCGGCACCGGGGTGACCCCCGGCCTCGCCGCCACCGGATCCGGTGACGTGCTGACCGCGGGCCTCCCGATCGCGGGTGGCCTGCTGCTGGCCGGCACCGTGCTCTACCGGCGTTCCCGGAACGCCGCCTGACGGTCGCTCACCACGCGGGCCCCGCCCCCGGGGCCCGCGTTCACCAGGTGGCGCGGACCTGACGGATGATCCGGCGGCGCAGTCGCACGCGGCGGCTGCCGTCCCGGTGCAGGCTCAGCCGGTCGATCTCCCAGTTCCCGTACTCGGCATGGTCGGTCAGCAGGCGGGTGGCTTCCTTGCGAGGAACCCCGCGGGGCACGTACACGTCGACAAATTCGTATTCCGGCATCGCATCTATTGTGCGGGCAGAGCCCCGCTACGGATAGCGTCTGCTCTATGTCTGATGCCGCTCTGCCCACTGTTGCCGAGGTCCGCGCCGCCGCCGAGGCGGTCAAGGCCGCGCTCGACCGCCACCTCGCCGCGGTCGAGCGCAGGATCGGGGACGAGGATCCGGACGTCTACGCCGCCTTCAACGAACTCGCCGCCGCCGCCGAGGAGTACGACGAACTCCTCTACGACCGCTACGACGAGGTCACGCCCTTCGAGATCCCGACGCCCGAGGACGGCGTCCCGTACACCGGCCCCGCCGAACCCGCCGCCTTCAGCGTGCTCATCCGCCGCGACTACGCCGTCGTCGAACCGGCGCGCATGATCGCCCAGGCCGAGCGCGTCGCCGCGCACGACCGGGACGCCGACTTCGTCCGCGACGGCGGCACCGCCGACGCCCTCGGTGTGATCTTCGGGGAGTACGAACCGGACGAGATCGCCTCCCGCTCCAAGGACTTCGGGTTGGAGGAGGGCGACTCCACGCTCTGGATCGCCGCCTCGGAGGACATGGCGGAACCGGGGGAGTGGCTGGGCTCGCCCTTCGGGCACATCGACCCGCAGGACGTCCTGCACCGGTTCGACGTCAGCTCCGTCTTCGACGAGGAGGCGGACGGGTTCGACGACGCCGAAGGCGAGGGCGAGACCGCCCGGCCCGGCCTGGCTCCCGCCTGACCTCCGGGACCGCGCTCCGGGCGCGGGCCGACACCGTGTCCTCCCGCCCCGGGGCGGGAGGACACGGCCGACTACTGCTCCGCGTGCTCGCCCGCCGCTGCGAGGGCCTTCAGCAGACCCGCCAGCCGCGTCGTGCGCGGCTTGGGCAGCACCTCGGCGACCGCGCGCGGCAGTGCCTGGTCGACGCCGTGCACCACCGACAGGTGCCGCTCGGCCCGACCGAACGCCGTGTAGACCCAGTCCCGCGACAGCGCCTGCGCCGCGTCACCCGGCAGCACCACGACCACGGCGGGCCAGCGCGCGCCGACCGCCTGATGTGCCGTCACCGCCCAGCCGTGCCGCACCTGGGACTCGACGAGCTCCTTGGGTACCACGATCGGCGCGCCCGCACGGTCCAGGTGCAGCCCCTGGGCGTCGGCCGACACCACACGGGCCGGGAGGGCCCGGCCGGCGGACGGCACGTGGACCACGCGGTCGCCGGGGTCGAAGCCGCCGAACCGGCCCGGGCCGGGATTGAGGCGCTCCTTGAGCGCGGCGTTCAACGCCCGGGTCCCGGCGGAGCCGCCGTGCCCGGGAACGATCACCTGGACGCCGTCCGCCGGGATCCCGAAGGCCCGCGGCACCGACTCGGCCACGAGCTGCACCGCGCGGTGCACTGCCTCCCCGGCGTCCCGCACCGGGACGATGACGACCTCCTTGCCAGGCGTCTCCACCTGGTTCAGCTCCCCGATCCCCACCCCGGAGACGAGCTCTCCGAGGGGACCCGGATCCGGCGTGCGGGAGACCAGCTGCGGGCAGGTACGTGCAGCCAGCAGATCGGCGAACACCCGCCCCGCCCCCGCGGAGCCGAGCACTCCGGGGTCTCCGGACAGGACCAGCCGGGCTCCGTCCGGAACGCCCTCGACCAGCGCGGCCGCCGCCTCCACGTCCAGCTGCGGCGCGTCCAGCACGACCAGCAGGTCCACCGGGAACTGCCCGTCCGCGTCCCGTCCGGGCCCCTCCAGGCCGGACAGCAGGCCGGCCACGGTCACCGAGTCCGGGCCGCCGGGCGCGTGCGCGGCCACGCAGACCCGCAGACCCAGCCCGCGGGCCGCCGCGGCCAGCGCGAGGGGCTCGGCCCGGGCCGCCTCACCACCCGTGTGGGTGACCAGGGCGTGGCCCGCGACCGCGCGGATCAGCTCGCCGGAAGACCGGTCCGGCGCCGCCGCGGCGGCCTGCTCCCAGTCCGCCGGGCCGCCGAAGGTGCCGGACAGCCGGGCCAGGCCGTCGGCCAGGCTCTCCTCGGCCATCGCGGCACCCTCCAGGCCCACGAGGATCCGTACCGGCTGCTCCTCGCCCTCCTCCGCCGGCGGGCCGAGGGGCTCGTGGAAAACCAGCACCGAGGCCTCCGCGACGGCCCGCTCCAGCGCCTCGGCCGGGTCCGGCACGCCGTACTGGGCCAGAGCCTTCTCCAGGACCGGGGCCTCCAGCGCGGTGTGCCCCTTCAGGCCCGCCTGCTCCAGCAGCCAGCCCACCAGGACCCCCGTGCGGCGCTCGTCCCCGGGACCGGCCCCGTCGCCCAGCAGCGTGCGGGCGAAGCCGTCGGCCTGCGCCGGCCGTACGGCGGGGACCGCCAGCAGCCGCCACGGGTTCTCCGCGAGCTCCTGCGCCGCCGCGTCGCCCAGGGCTGCCGCCACGGGGGCGGCCAGCGACTCGGGAGCGCCACCGCGGGCCAGGACCGCGCGCACCGCCTCGACTACGTCGGCGGCGGGTACGGAGGCCGGCGCCGGCGCCGGAGCGGCCGGGCGCGGGGACGGGGGCACCGGGGCCGCCTTGCGGGGTGCGCTCGGCGCCTCGTCGAAGTACGCGGGGGCGGGCTTCTCGCCGCTCTCCACGGCCCGTACGGCGGCCAGCAGGTCGGCGGCCTTCCCGCTGAGCTTCGCGCCGGCCTCTACGGGGCGCTCCCGCTCGGCCTTGCGCCGGGCGATGCGCTCCCGCTCGATCTTCTGCGCGGCCAGTTCCGCCTGGGCCTCGCTGAGCCCGCCGCCCGCGGCGGGCTCAGCGGTGTCGTCGGCCGTCGCGGGCGCCTCCGGCCCGGGGGACGAGGTGGGCCCCGCGGGGCTTTCCCCCACCCCGTCGCTGCCCGCCCCCGGGGGCTCCGCCGCCGGGCCACCGCCACCGGCCGGGCCGTCCGCCGGCGGCTTCGCCCCCTTGCCGTCCTCGCCGTGCGGTGCGGCAGTCCCGGCCGGTTCGTCCGAGCCGGCGCGGGCTTCGTCCGTACCGGCCTCGTCCGTACCGGCCTCGTCCGTACCGGCCTCGTCCGTACCGGCCTCGTCCGTACCGGCTTCGTCCGTTCCGGTCTCGCCCTGCGGTGCGGCGGGGCCGGCCGGGTCGTCCGCGGCAGCGGTGGCGGGATCGGCCTGACGGTCCGTACTCACAGCGTGCTCCAGTCCTGATCGGGATAGCGGTGCTCCGGCGCCGACACGTCGTCCAGCGCCCGGCGGATCTCCTCCGGAAGACTAAGCGCCTCCACCGACAGAGCCGCCGCGAGCTGCGCCGACGTGCGCGCGCCGATGATCGGCGCGACCACCCCCGGCCGGTCCCGGACCCATGCCAGGGCCACCTGGAGCGGGGTCACGGCCAGACCCTGCGCCGCCGTCACCACCGCGTCCACGATCCGGCCCGCCGCATCGTCCAGGTACGGCTCCACCAGCGCGGCCAGGGACGGCGAGGCGCCCCGGGAGTCGGCCGGCGTACCGTCCCGGTACTTGCCCGTCAGCACTCCGCGGCCCAGCGGGGAGGAGGGCAGCAGGCCGACCCCCAGGTCCAGGGCCGCGGGCAGTACCTCCCGCTCGATCCCGCGCTGCAGCAGGGAGTACTCCATCTGCGTCGCGGCGATCCGGGTGCGCACCCCGGGCGCCGCGAGCTGCCAGGTCGCCGCCTTCGCCAACTGCCAGCCGCAGAAGCCGGCCACTCCCGCGTACCGGGCCCGGCCGCTGCTCACCGCCAGGTCCAGGGCTTGCAGGGTCTCCTCCAGCGGTGTCGCCGGATCGAAGGCGTGCACCTGCCACAGGTCGACGTAGTCGGTGCCCAGCCGGTCCAGCGAATCGTCCAAGGCGGCGAGCAGACGGCCCCGCGAGCCGTCGAAGCGCCGGTCCGGGTCCGGCACGCTGCCCGCCTTGGTCGCGATCACCAGGTCCCGGCGCGGGACGAGCCCGCCCACCAGCCGCCCGAGGAGGTACTCGGCCTCCCCGCCGCCGTACACGTCGGCGGTGTCGACCAGGGTGCCGCCCGCCTCCCAGAAGGTCTTCACCTGTTCGGCGGCGGCTTCCTCGCCGGTGTCGCGGCCCCAGGTGAGGGTGCCGAGGCCGATCCGGGAGACGCGCAGTCCGGTGCGGCCGAGATGCCTCTGCTCCATGAGCGCTGAGACTACTGGGGCGCTGACGTGGAGCACTCGGGCGCGCTACAGTCCCCGCACATCAACGTTACTGATCGGTACACCGGTAAGGGGACGACAACATGCGGCTCGGCATCAATCTCGGTTACTGGGGCGCCGGCATGGACGCCGACAACCTCGCCGTCGCCCAGGAGGCCGACCGCCTCGGCTACGACGTCTGCTGGGCGGCGGAGGCCTACGGCTCGGACGCCCCGACCGTCCTCGCCTGGGTCGCCGCCCAGACCGAGCGCATCGACGTCGGCTCGGCGATCCTGCAGATCCCCGCCCGGCAGCCGGCCATGACCGCGATGACCGCGGCCACCCTCGACTCGCTCACCAAGGGCCGCTTCCGGCTCGGCCTCGGCGTCTCCGGCCCCCAGGTTTCGGAGGGCTGGTACGGCGTCAAGTTCGACAAGCCGCTCGCCCGCACCCGCGAGTACGTGGAGATCGTGCGCAAGGCCATGTCGCGCGAGCGGCTGAGCTACGAGGGCGAGCACTGGACCCTGCCGCTGCCGGGCGGCCCGGGCAAGCCGATCAAGCTGACCGTGCACCCCGAGCGCGAGCACATCCCGCTCTACATCGCCGCCATCGGGCCGAAGAACCTGCAGCAGACCGGCGAGATCGCCGACGGCGCCCTGCTGATCTTCCCGGCCGCCGAGCACCTGGAGGCCACCGCGCTCACCCACATCCGGGCGGGCCGCGAGAAGGCCGGGCTGACGATGGACGGCTTCGACGTCTGCCCGACCGTGCCGCTGGCGCTCGGCGACGACGTGACCGCCCTCGCCGACATGTTCCGGCCGTACACCGCCCTGTACGTGGGCGGTATGGGCAGTCGGAAGCAGAACTTCTACAACCAGCTGGCCCAGCGCATGGGCTACGAGAAGGAGGCCGCCGAGATCCAGGACAAGTACCTGGCCGGCGACAAGAACGGCGCGGCCGAGGCCGTCCCCCACTCGCTGATCGACTCCACCACGCTGCTCGGCCCGGTCGAGCGGATCGCCGACGGGATGCGGGCCTACGCCGAGGCCGGGGTCACCACCCTCACGCTGGCACCGGCCGGCTTCACCCTGGACGAGCGGATCGCCGCCCTGCGCGCCGGTACCGAGGCCATGGAGCGCGCAGGCCTGGCCTGAGCCGGCTGCCGCCGGAAAGTCCTGCGGCCGTGGTGGGGGCTCGGGGGGTCTTCCCCGCCACGGCCGACACACCCCACAACGGGCCGGACGCCCGCGGGGTTACGCACACCGGCCCGGGCGGGAGGTTCGTTCATTCGGGCGAGTCGTGCCACCTCTCGGTTGCCCGGCCCGTGGACCGGCGTTTGACTCGTTGCATGCTCTCTGCCCGCAGCCTGTTCCAGGAGATCGTCGACAACGACGACTCCTTCCAGCTGTTCTGCTCCATCGCCGCCAGCGGGGAAGCCCAGGGCGGCTGGGAGAACGCCCGCATCGCGGCCCTGGTGCCGGACTCCATGCGCGACCTCGCCCCCAAGATCACCCGGCACGGCGCCGACGAGGACAAGCACGGCCGGATCTTCCACGCCCTGCTCCGCAAACGGGGCCTGGAAGCCGTCCCCGTCCCGCCGGAGACCGACTACACGATGCTGCTGGAGCGCCGCGGGATCGGCCTGGCCCACGACAAACTGCGTCGCCAGCAGGCGCTGAGCGACGAGGACATCGTCGTCTACCTCGCGCACAGCCGGGTCACCGAACAGCGCGCCGCCGACCAGATGGACATGCTGGTCAAGTACTTCGGCGACCACCCCGTCGTGGGCAAGGCCATCCACATGATCAGCAACGACGAGGACAACCACCTCGCCTACTGCCACGAGGAACTGCTGCGGCTGGCCCGCGCCGGCCACGGCCGGACCATCCAGCGGGTGCTGCGCGAGAGCGCGCTCGCCGAGATCTCCGTCTACCGCGACGTGAGCCTCGCGGTGATGGACCACATGGGACGGCTGCTGCACTGGCCCGCGCCGAAGGCGGCCCTGCTGGCCGCCGGCATCCGCGCGATGTACGCATACGAGCGCTTCAGCGGCTGGCACCGGATGGTCGACCTGCGGATGCCCGAGCGTCGTGACGCCCTCGGGGGCGGGCCCGTCACCAGCCCCGAGTACGCCTAGCTCGATCTTTGACCTGTGCGGCCACGACGGGTGCCGTCCGTCCGGCCTACAGCCAGCCCCGGCGCCGGAACATCCGGTGCAAGCCGAGGCAGGCGCCCGCCATGAGGGCCAGCACCGCCGGATAGCCCCACCACTGGCGCAGCTCGGGCATGTGGGCGAAGTTCATCCCGTAGATCCCGGCGACCATCGTCGGGACGGCCGCGATCGCCGCCCAGGCCGAGATCTTCCGCACGTCGTCGTTCTGCCGCAGACCCGTCTGGGCGAGGTGCGCGGCCAGCGCGTCCGACAGCAGCCGGTCCAGGCCCTCGATGTACTCGCTCGCCTTGGTGAGGTGGTCGGCGACGTCGCGGAAGAACGGCCGGGCGCGTTCGTGGACGAAGGGCACCTCGCCGAAGGCCAGCCGTTCCATCGGCGCCAGCAGCGGGTTCGTCGCCCGCCGGAACTCCAGCACCTGCCGCTTGAAACCGTAGATCCGGGCGGCCGTGTTCCTGGTGTCCGGGGCGTTCGGGGTGAAGACCTCAGCCTCCAGCTCCTCCAGGTCCGACTGGAGTTCGGCCGCCACCTCGATGTAGTGGTCCACCACCGCGTCGGCGACCGCGTACAGCACGGCCGTCGGGCCGTGCCGCAGTACGTCCGGCTCATGCTCCAGCCGGTGGCGCACGGCGGTCAGCGGGGCCCCCTCGCCGTGCCGGACCGTGACGACGAAGCAGTCGCCGATGAACAGCATCAGTTCGCCCGCGGACACGGTGTCGGTCGCCTCGTCGTACAGCACCGGCTTCAGCACCACGAACAGCGAGTCGTCGTACACCTCCAGCTTGGGGCGCTGGTGGGCCTTGAGGGCGTCCTCCACCGCCAGCGGGTGCAGGCCGAACTCCCGGCGGACGTGATCGAACTCCGCTTCCGTCGGCTCGTACGTGCCGATCCACAGGAAGGCGTCACCGCTCGTCCGGGCTTGGTCCAGAGCGTCCGAGAAGTCCTGGGGACCCTCGGCGCGGCGACCGTCCCGGTAGATCGCGCAGTCGACAATCACGCCGAACATTCTCCCCCGCCGCCGACGGGCCCGCACCCGTCCGGCAGCGCCTACGCTGGCCCCCATGGCCACGCTGATCCTCGTACGACACGGGCGGTCCACCGCCAACACCGCAGGGCTGCTCGCCGGGTGGACTCCCGGCGTGGCCCTCGACGAGCGGGGCGCCGAGCAGGCAGCCGCGCTCCCCGGACGGTTGGCGGGCGTGCCCCTCGCCGCCGCCGTCACCAGCCCGCTGCAGCGCTGCCGGGAGACCCTGGCACCCCTGCTGGCCGCCCGGCCAGAGCTGGAACTCCACACCGACGAGCGGATCGGCGAGTGCCACTACGGCGACTGGTCCGGACGCAAACTCTCGGAACTCTCCGAGGAACCGCTGATGAAGATCGTGCAACAGCACCCTTCGGCGGCCGCCTTCCCCGGCGGGGAGTCCATGCGGGCCATGCAGGCGCGCGCCGTGGACGCCGTACGGGAGTGGAACGCCCGGATCGAGGAGCGGGAGGGCGGTGACGCCGTCTTCCTGATGTGCTCGCACGGCGACATCATCAAGTCCCTCGTCGCGGACGCCCTGGGCATGCACCTGGACCTCTTCCAGCGCATCCACGTCGATCCCTGCTCGGTGACGGCGATCCGCTACACGCCGACCCGCCCGTTCGTGTTCCGGCTCGGCGACACCGGGGACCTCGGCTCCCTCGTGCGGCGCCCGGCCGCACCGGAACCGGTCGCCTCCGACAAGGACGCCGAAGACTCCGGGAACGCCGTCGTGGGGGGCGGCGCGGGCGCGGCGTGATCGCCCGGCGCAGTAGGGTGGACGGGCTCACACAAGGGCGCATACCCGCCCCCGCCGCCGAGACTTGGAGACTGGACGTGCCCCGTCAGGTGTTCCTCTACGACCCGCCGGACCGCTTCGTGGCCGGCACGGTCGGCTTGCCGGGACGCCGTACGTTCTTCCTGCAGGCCTCCTCCGGCCCCCGCGTCACCAGTGTCTCCCTGGAGAAGACCCAGGTCGCCGCACTGGCCGAGCGGATGGACGAGCTGCTGGACGAGGTCGTGCGGCGCACCGGCGGAAACGCCCCGGTCCCGGCCATGGCCCCCGCGGAGGCCGCCGACACCGCCCCGCTGGACGTCCCCGTCGAGGAGGAGTTCCGCGTCGGCACCATGGCCCTGGCCTGGGACGGCGAGGAGCAGCGGATGATCGTCGAGGCCCAGGCCCTGGTGGAGCTCGACGCCGAGTCCGACGAGGACCTCGCCGAGGCGGAGGAGCGGCTGCTCCAGGACGAGGAGAACGGCCCGCCGATGCTGCGGGTCCGCCTCACCGGCGCCCAGGCCCGCGCCTTCGCCAAACGCGCCCTGGACGTGGTCAACGCCGGCCGCCCGCCGTGTCCGCTGTGCAGTCTGCCGCTGGACCCGGAGGGGCACGTGTGCCCGCGCCAGAACGGCTACCGGCGCCAGGCGTGACGGGTCAGGGGGACATGCGGGAGCACGGGCGGGGGCACATGGAGGAACTGCTCGCCAGGGGCGAGCTGACCGTCGTCGGCCGGATCCGCGAGGCGTCCAACGCCGTCCTGCTGTGCACCGTCACGTACGACGGGGTGAGCGCCGACTGCGTCTACAAGCCGGTCAAGGGGGAGCGCCCGCTGTGGGACTTCCCCGACGGGAACCTCGCCCAGCGGGAGGTCGCGGCCTATCTGGTCTCCGAAGCCACCGGATGGGGGCTGGTGCCCGCCACCGTGCTGCGGGACGGCCCCTACGGCGAGGGCATGGTCCAGCAGTGGATCGAGTCCCGGCGGCCGCAGGAGGCCTCCCCGCAGGAAGAGCTCCTCGCGCTCGTCGAGGGCGAGGAGGCCGGCGAGGGGTGGAAGCCCGTGGCCTTCGCCGACGTCGGCGAAGGCCGTACCGCCCTGCTCGTCCACGCCGACGACCCGCGGCTGCGCCGGCTCGCCGTCCTCGACGCCGTGATCAACAACGGCGACCGCAAGGGCGGGCACCTGCTGCCGGCCCCCGACGGACGGATCTACGCCATCGACCACGGCGTGACCTTCCACACCGAGGACAAGCTGCGCACCCTGCTGTGGGGCTGGGCGGGGGAGCCGCTGACGGACGAGGCCCGCCAGGCCCTCGCCGTGCTGACCGCGGAACTGGCCGAGGGAGCGCCGCTCGCCACCCGGCTGGCCGAACTGATCACGGAGCCCGAGCTGGCCGCCGTACGGGCCCGGGTGGCGCACCTGCTGCGCACCGGGAAGCACCCGCAGCCGTCCGGGCAGTGGCCGGCGATCCCGTGGCCACCGGTCTGAACCGGCCATGGCGACACGCACAGAACCGGCCGCACCGCAAGAGTGCTGATCAAGACAACAGTGCAGGTCCAGTTCGTTTCCGGAACATCCGTCCGGTTAGGCTCGACACATGCATGCCTGGCCCGCTTCTGAGGTCCCCGCCCTTCCCGGCAAGGGCCGCGACCTCCAGATCCACGACACCGCGACCCAGGGGACGATCACCCTCGCCCCCGGTCCCGTCGCCCGCATCTACGTCTGCGGCATCACCCCGTACGACGCGACCCACATCGGTCACGCGGCGACCTACAACGCGTTCGACCTCGTGCAGCGCGTGTGGCTCGACACCAAGCGGCAGGTCCACTACGTCCAGAACGTCACGGACGTGGACGACCCGCTCTTGGAGCGGGCGCTGCGCGACGGCCACGACTGGACCGAGCTGGCCGAGCGTGAGACCGCGCTCTTCCGCGAGGACATGACGGCCCTCAGGATGCTGCCGCCGCAGCACTACATCGGAGCCGTCGAGGCCATACCCGGCATCGTGCCGCTGGTCGAGCGGCTGCGGGACGCGGGAGCCGCGTACGAGCTGGAGGGCGACATCTACTTCTCGGTGGAGGCCGACCCGCACTTCGGCGGTGTCTCCCACCTCGACGCCGAGGCGATGCGGCTCCTTTCGGCGGAGCGGGGCGGCGACCCCGACCGCGCGGGCAAGAAGAACCCGCTGGACCCGATGCTGTGGATGGCGGCGCGTCCGGGCGAGCCGAGCTGGGACGGCGGCTCGCTGGGCCGCGGCCGGCCCGGCTGGCACATCGAGTGCGTCGCGATCGCCCTGGAACACCTGGGCATGGGCTTCGACATCCAGGGCGGCGGCTCCGACCTGGCCTTCCCGCACCACGAGATGGGTGCCTCGCACGCCCAGGCGCTGACGGGCGAGTTCCCGATGGCCAAGGCGTACGTCCACGCCGGCATGGTCGCCCTGCACGGCCAGAAGATGTCGAAGTCGAAGGGCAACCTCGTCTTCGTCTCGGCGCTGCGCCGGGCCGGGGTGGACCCGGCGGCGATCCGCCTGGCCCTGCTCTCGCACCACTACCGGGCGGACTGGGAGTGGACCGACGCAGTCCTCGACGAGGCCGTGGCCCGGCTGGAGCGGTGGCGCGCGGCGGTGTCCCGGCCGGACGGCATCCCCGCGGACGCGGTCCTCGAAGAGGTCCGCGAGGCCCTTGCGAACGACCTGGACGCCCCCGCGGCCCTGGCCGCCGTAGACCGCTGGGTGGAGCTGCAGAACGCCACCGACGGCGACGATGCGTCGGCCCCCGGCCTGGTCTCCCGGACCGTAGACGCCCTCCTGGGCGTGGCCCTGTAGCCTTCGCGGCCAAGCCCGCCGATGCCCCCGGTCCCGGCCGGGGGCATCGCGCTGTCCGCGGGTCCCGGCGCCGCCGGGACCCGGTGGAGGGCGGGGAGGGGGCGGCTCCGCACGGCGGCGGCCCCGCACCCCGCCCCGCCGATCACGCGTCCGGCGTCTCGTCCCCGCCGGCGGACGGGCCGGCCGGCGGCTCCGGATCCTCCCCGGAGGTGTCCGGCCTGCGCTTCGGGGGACGGGGCGGACCCCCGCTCGTGTCCCGCAGGTACGAGCCGTCGCCAGGCTCCGTGGCCGGGCCCGCCGCGGGGTCCCGTCGCCGCAGGTACCTCTCGAACTCCCGTGCGATCGCGTCGCCCGAGGCCTCCGGCAGGTCGGCGGTGTCCCGCGCCTCCTCCAGGCTCTGCACGTACTCCGCCACCTCGCTGTCCTCGGCGGCCAGTTGGTCCACGCCCAGCTGCCACGCGCGGGCGTCCTCCGGGAGCTCGCCCAGCGGGATCCTGATGTCGATCAGGTCCTCCAGCCGGTTCAGGAGGGCCAGCGTCGCCTTCGGGTTCGGCGGCTGCGACACGTAGTGCGGCACCGCGGCCCACAGCGACACCGCCGGCACCCCCGCGTGCGTACAGGCCTCCTGGAGGATGCCCACGATGCCCGTGGGGCCCTCGTACTTGGTCTCCTCCAGGTCCATGGTCCGCGCCAGGTCCGCGTCCGAGGTGACCCCGCTCACCGGCACCGGCCGGGTGTGCGGGGTGTCCCCGAGGAGCGCCCCGAGGATGACCACCATCTCGACGCCCAGCTCGTGCGCGAAGCCGAGGATCTCGTTGCAGAACGACCGCCACCGCATGGACGGTTCGATGCCGCGCACCAGCACCAGGTCGCGCGGCTTGGCCCCGCCGATCCGCACCACCGAGAGCCGGGTCGTCGGCCACGTGATCTTCCGTACCCCGTTGTCCAGCCACACCGTCGGCCGGTTGACCTGGAAGTCGTAGTAGTCCTCGGCGTCCAGAGCCGCGAAGACCTCGCCCTTCCACTCCCGGTCCAGGTGTGCGACCGCACCGGAGGCCGCGTCTCCCGCGTCGTTCCAGCCCTCGAACGCGGCCACCATGACCGGGTCGATCAGCTCGGGCACGCCCTCAAGCTCGATCACCCAGGTCTCCTTCCCAAGTTCCTTGCGTACGTGGGTCAGCCTAAGCCTTGACGGGACACCCGCCACAGCCCACGACAGAGGGGCGGTTCCCCTCGGAACCGCCCCTCTTCCCCACCTGCGGGAGAGCTATGCCTTGCGGGCCAGCATCTCCTCGACCCGGGCCTTGACGGAGTCGTCGTCCAGGCCGCGGATGGTCACCGTCGTACGGCGGCGCAGCACGTCGTCGACCGTCTCGGCCCACTCGTGGTCGCGGGCGTAGGCGACCTGCGCCCAGATCTCCGGACCGTCCGGGTGGATCCGCTCGGCCAGCGCCGGGTCATCGTTCGCGAGGCGTGCGATGTCGAAGGCCAGGGAGCCGTAGTGCGAGGCCAGGTGGCGCGCGGTCAGCGGGTCCATCCGGGTGCCGGGCTCACGGTCCACCAGCAGCCGGTGCGCGACCGCGTTCGGGTTGGCGACACCCGGCAGCGCGATCCGGCGCACCAGGGACTTCACGGGCTCCATGTCCTCGGTCAGCGGGCTGCCCGGGAGCTTTGCGAGCTTGTCCATGACGACCCGGCCGATGTGGCGGTACGTGGTCCACTTGCCGCCGGCGACCGACAGCATGCCGCCCGCGCCCTCGGAGACGACGGTCTCGCGCTTGGCCTTCTCGACGCCGCCGGGGCCGCCGGGCAGCACGCGCAGGCCCGCGAAGGCGTAGGTCATCAGCGAGCGGTCGAGGTCGGCGTCCTTCACCGAGAAGGCCGCCTCGTCCAGGATCTGCTGGATGTCGGACTCGGTGGCGCGCACGTCCGCCGGGTCGCCCTCGTACACCTCGTCGGTGGTGCCGAGCAGCAGCTGGTCCTCCCAGGGGAGGGCGAAGGTGATGCGGTACTTGTCGATCGGGGTGGCCATGGCGGCCTTCCACGGCGACTTGCGCTTCATGACGATGTGCGCGCCCTTGGAGAGGCGGATCGACGGCATCGAGTGCTTGTCCTCCATGCGCCGCAGGTGATCCACCCACGGGCCGGTGGCGTTCAGCACCACGCGCGCGTCGATCCCGAACTCGGTGCCGTCCAGGCGGTCCTTGAGCTCGGCGCCGGTGACCCGGCCCTGCGTCTTGCGCAGGCCGGTGACCTCGGCGTGGTTGAGGACGACCGCGCCCGACTCGACGGCCGCGCGCACCGTCATGACGGCGACGCGGGAGTCGTTCATCTGGTGGTCGTAGTAGACCGCGACGGCCTTGAGGTTGTCGGTCTTCAGGCCGGGGTTGTCGGCGACGGCACGGGCCGGGGATATGACCTTGCCCATGCCGTCGCCGAAGGCCGAGAGGGCGGAGTAGGCGAAGACGCCCGCGCCCAGCTTGGCCGCACCCACCGGGCCGCCCTTGTAGACCGGCAGGTAGAAGGTGAGCGGGTTGACCAGGTGCGGGGCCACGTCCTTGGCCAGCACCCGCCGCTCGTGGTGGTTCTCCGCGACCAGCTTGACCGCGCCGGTCTGCAGGTAGCGCAGGCCGCCGTGGACCAGCTTGGAGGAGGCCGAGGAGGTGGCGCCGGCGAAGTCGCCGGCGTCCACCATGGCAACCCGCAGCCCCGACTGCGCGGCGTGCCAGGCCACCGAGGTGCCCAGGATTCCACCGCCGATGACCAGCAGGTCGTACGTGGCCTTCGCCAGCTGCTCGCGGGTCTCGGCACGGCTCGCGTTCGCGCCGGCGGTCGGGTGCGTACCCAGTGCGGGGACGCTCTGCAGGGTGCTCATGTCTCTTATCGCTCCTCGTCGATTGACTCAGCTGGTGCGGATCAGCTGGCGTCTTCGTCGTCGACCCAGCCCATGGACCGCTCGACGGCCTTGAGCCAGCTCTTGTACTCGCGCTCCCGCTGCTCGGCGGGCATCCGCGGGGTCCACTCCGCCGCCCGGCGCCAGTTGGCGCGCAGGGCGTCGGTGTCGGGCCAGAAGCCGACGGCCAGGCCGGCGGCGTAGGCGGCGCCGAGGCAGGTCGTCTCGGCGACCATCGGGCGCACCACCGGGGCGTCCAGGAAGTCCGAGAGCGTCTGCATCAGCAAGTTGTTGGAGGTCATGCCGCCGTCGACCTTCAGGGCCGCGAGCTCGACGCCCGAGTCCTTGGTCATGGCGTCGGTGATCTCACGGGTCTGCCAGGCGGTGGCCTCCAGGACGGCACGGGCGATGTGCGCCTTGGTGACGTACCGGGTGAGGCCGGCGATCACACCACGGGCGTCGGAGCGCCAGTACGGGGCGAACAGGCCGGAGAAGGCCGGCACGAAGTAGGCGCCGCCGTTGTCCTCCACGGAGAGGGCCAGGGTCTCGATCTCGGCCGCGGACTTGATCAGGCCCATCTGGTCGCGCATCCACTGGACGAGCGAGCCGGTGACGGCGATGGAGCCCTCCAGGGCGTAGACCGGCTTCTGGTCGCCGATCTGGTAGCCGACCGTGGTCAGCAGGCCGCTGTAGGAGTTGATGATCTTGTCGCCGGTGTTCATGAGCATGAACGTGCCGGTGCCGTAGGTGGACTTGGCCTCGCCCTCGGCGAAGCAGGTCTGGCCGAACAGCGCGGCCTGCTGGTCGCCGAGCGCCGAGGCGACCGGGACACCGGCGAGGACGCCCTCCTTGACGTGGCCGTAGACCTCGGCGGAGGACTTGATCTCGGGGAGCACGTTGAGCGGGACGCCCATCGACTCCGCGATCTTCTCGTCCCAGGCCAGGGTGTGCAGGTTCATCAGCATGGTGCGCGAGGCGTTGGTGACGTCCGTGACGTGCGCACCGCCCTGGGCGCCACCGGTGAGGTTCCAGATGACCCAGGAGTCCATGGTGCCGAAGAGGATGTCGCCTGCCTCGGCGCGCTCGCGCAGGCCCTCGACGTTGTCGAGCAGCCAGCGGACCTTCGGACCCGCGAAGTAGCTCGCCAGCGGCAGGCCGGTCTCGCGGCGGAAGCGGTCCTGGCCGACGTTGCGGCCGAGCTCCTTGCACAGGGCGTCGGTGCGGGTGTCCTGCCACACGAGCGCGTTGTGGACCGGCTCACCGGTGTTCTTGTCCCACAGGACGGTGGTCTCGCGCTGGTTGGTGATGCCGATCGCCTTGACGTCGGCGGAGGTGATCTCGGCCTTGGCGATGGCGCCGGCGACGACCTCCTGGACGTTGGTCCAGATCTCGGTGGCGTCGTGCTCCACCCAGCCCGGCTTCGGGAAGATCTGCTCGTGCTCCTTCTGGTCGACGGCGACGATCCGGCCGTCGCGGTCGAAGACGATGCAGCGAGAGGAGGTGGTGCCCTGGTCGATCGCGGCGATGAAGGGGCCGGTGCTGCTGGTCATGATGGCTGCTCCTGGCAGGTCTGGTGAGTAGGCGGAATCAGGAGTGCGGTGCGGATCTTACGAGCGCGGCATGTGCTGATCAGGCGAACGCGATGTTGTAGAGACCGCCGGCGAGTGCGGCACCGGCGAGCGGGCCGACCACCGGGATCCAGGAGTATCCCCAGTCGGAGCCGCCCTTGTTGGGGAGCGGCAGCAGGGCGTGGACGATGCGGGGGCCGAGGTCGCGGACCGGGTTGATGGCGTAGCCGGTCGGGCCGCCCAGGGAGAGGCCGATGCCGACGACCACGAAGGACGTGATCAGGACGCCTATGACGCCGAGGCCCTTGCCGTCGTCCTGGAGGCCCTGGGTCAGGATCGCCAGGACCAGGACGGCGGTGCCGATGATCTCGGTCGTGAGGTTCTGCACGACGTTGCGGATCTCGGGGCCCGTGGAGAAGATGCCGAGCACGGGGCCGGCCACGTCGTGCGGGTGCGGGTCCTCCGGGCCGAGCTTGGCGTCGCGGATGTGCTCGGGGTCGGCGAGGTGCACGCGGAACTGGCCGTAGTAGGTGATCCACATCAGGACCGCGCCGAGCATGGCGCCCAGCAGCTGGCCGGCGAAGTAGACGGGGGTGTCGCCCCACTCGCCGGTCTTGACGGCGAGGCCGACGGTGACCGCCGGGTTGAGGTGCGCACCGGAGAGCGGTGCGGACACGTAGGCCGCGATGAGGACGGCGAAGCCCCAGCCGAAGGTGATCGCGAGCCAGCCCGCATTGCGGGCCTTGGAGCTCTTGAGCGTCACGGCGGCGCAGACGCCGCCACCGAGCAGGGTGAGCAGGGCGGTACCGATGGTCTCGCCGATGAAGATGTCGGAGCTGGACACCCGCGACTCCTTACGTACGTCCAGGGGTGGGCGGACACCGGGTCCCTCCGGTGGTTCCGCGCACTCGGTGAGTGCTGCACCGGTCCTTGGCCTTGTCGCATCCTAGCGCGTATTGCCGGTAGGTGTTCGACAATGCCGACCGATGAACGGCAGTTTTCCGCCCAGGTGAAGAACGCGTCAAGGGTCGGTCGGGCCAATGTGTCGGATCGTTACCCGTAGGTGCGATCAGCCAAATCCAGCCATTCGAAGGTCGGGATGTGGCGAAAAATGGGCATAAGAGGGCCAGGTGGTGGCCGAAGCCTGCTAAAGGGAGGTCAGAACCGGCCTGCGCCGAGATCGCGTGAAACCGCGCGCGCACAGTCGCGCACCGAGGCCACCAGGGCCGCGCGGGGCTCGCCGCCCTCGCCGCAGACCCGCTCCACGGCGCCCGCCACCGCCACCGCGCCCACGGGCATGCGGCGCCGGTCATGGATCGGCGCCGCTACCGAGGCGACCCCCTCCCACGTCTCCTCGACGTCCGCGGCCCATCCGCGCGCCCGGGTCAGGCCCAGGACCTCCTCGAAGCCGATGGCGTCGGTGACGGTGCGGGGGGTGAACGCGTCGCGCTCCACCTCCAGCGCCTGGGTGTGCGCGACCGGGTCGTACGCCGACAGCACCTTGCCCAGGGCGGTGGAGTGCAGCGGCTGCATGGCCCCGACCTCCAGCACCTGGCGGCTGTCGTCGGGCCGGAACACGTGGTGCATGATCAGCACCCCGCTCTGGTGGAGCACGCCGACGTACACGCTCTCGCCGCTCGCCCGGGCCAGGTCGTCCGTCCACACCAGGGCGCGGGCGCGCAGCTCGTGGACGTCGAGGTAGCTGTTGCCCAGGCGCAGCAGCTCCGCGCCCAGCTGGTAGCGGCCGGAGGCCGGGTCCTGCTCCACGAAGCCCTCCGCCTGGAGGGTGCGCAGGATGCCGTGGGCCGTTCCCTTGGCCAGGCCCAGCGATGAGGCCACGTCGGAGAGGCCCAGCCGGCGTTCGCCGCCCGCCAGGAGTCGCAGCATCGCAGCGGCTCGTTCGAGCGACTGGATGTTCCGTGCCATCGCGCAGCCTCCTGCTGACCTTCGTTACTACTGACCATCTTGACGTGGTTCGACAATGCTGAACAGTATCGGTCGATGTCGACCTTGCGCACCGTCGGAGATCTGTTCGCCGTACGGTCACCGGGACATCCGCGCCACGTTCCCGCCACAGAATGCAGTCCGCCACGTGGGACACCCGCACCGGGGCCGGTGCCTCGCGGTTACCCTGGCCGCGTGCGCCCCTGACACAGCGGGGGCGCAAAGCCGACAGCCGTCGCATCCCAGGGAGCACTCCATGGCCTCGTTGCCGAACCCGCCCGCCGCCACCCAGACCAGGGCCGACGCCCTCCGGGAGGCGCTCGCGACCCGCGTGGTCGTCGCCGACGGAGCCATGGGGACGATGCTCCAGGCGCAGGACCCCACCCTGGAGGACTTCCAGCAGCTCGAAGGCTGCAACGAGGTCCTCAACATCACCCGTCCCGACATCGTCCGCACGGTGCACGAGGCGTACTTCTCGGTGGGCGTGGACTGCGTCGAGACCAACACCTTCGGTGCGAACTACGCGGCCCTCGCCGAGTACGACATCGCCGAACGCAACTTCGAGCTCTCGGAGGCCGGCGCACGCATCGCCCGCGAGGCCGCCGACTCCTTCACCGCCTCCACCGGACAGCAGCGCTGGGTGCTCGGTTCCATGGGCCCCGGCACCAAGCTGCCCACGCTCGGCCACATCACCTACGCGCAGATCCGCGACGCCTACCAGACCAACGCCGAGGGCCTGCTCGCCGGCGGTGCCGACGCACTGCTCGTCGAGACCACCCAGGACCTCCTGCAGACCAAGTCCTCCATCATCGGCGCCCGCCGGGCCATGGAGGCGCTCGGCGTCACGGTCCCGCTGATCTGCTCCGTCACCGTCGAGACCACCGGCACCATGCTGCTGGGCTCCGAGATCGGCGCGGCCCTGACCGCGCTGGAGCCGCTCGGCATCGACATGATCGGCCTGAACTGCGCCACCGGCCCCGCCGAGATGAGCGAGCACCTGCGCTACCTCGCGCGCAACGCCCGCATCCCGCTCTCCTGCATGCCCAACGCCGGTCTGCCCGTCCTGACCAAGGAGGGCGCGCACTACCCGCTGACCGCTCCCGAGCTCGCCGACGCCCAGGAGACCTTCGTCCGCGAGTACGGCCTGTCCCTGGTCGGCGGCTGCTGCGGCACCACCCCCGAGCACCTGCGCCAGGTCGTGCAGCGGGTCCGCGGCACGGCGGTCGTCCCGCGCGATCCGCGGCCCGAGCCCGGTGCCGCCTCGCTCTACCAGACCGTGTCCTTCCGTCAGGACACCTCGTACATGGCGATCGGCGAGCGCACCAACGCCAACGGCTCCAAGAAGTTCCGCGAGGCCATGCTGGAGGCCCGCTGGGACGACTGCGTCGAGATGGCCCGCGACCAGATCCGCGAGGGCGCGCACATGCTCGACCTCTGCGTGGACTACGTCGGCCGCGACGGCGTCGCCGACATGGAGGAGCTCGCCGGCCGCTTCGCCACCGCCTCCACCCTGCCGGTCGTCCTGGACTCCACCGAGGTGCCGGTGATCAAGGCGGGCCTGGAGAAGCTCGGCGGCCGCGCGGTCATCAACTCGGTGAACTACGAGGACGGCGACGGCCCCGAGTCCCGCTTCGCCAAGGTCACCCGGCTGGCCCAGGAGCACGGCGCCGCGCTCATCGCGCTGACCATCGACGAGGAGGGCCAGGCCCGCACCGTCGAGCACAAGGTGGCCATCGCCGAACGCCTCATCGAGGATCTGACGGCGAACTGGGGCATCCGCGAGTCGGACATCCTCATCGACACGCTGACCTTCACCATCTGCACCGGCCAGGAGGAGTCCCGCCGCGACGGCATCGCCACGATCGAGTCGATCCGCGAGCTCAAGCGCCGCCACCCCGACGTCCAGACCACCCTGGGCCTGTCGAACATCTCCTTCGGCCTGAACCCGGCCGCCCGCGTCCTGCTGAACTCCGTCTTCCTCGACGAGTGCGTCAAGGCCGGCCTCGACTCCGCCATCGTCCACGCGTCGAAGATCCTGCCGATCGCCCGGTTCGACGAGGAGCAGGTCTCCACCGCCCTCGACCTGATCTACGACCGTCGCACCGAGGGCTACGACCCGCTGCAGAAGCTGATGGCCCTCTTCGAGGGCGTCAACACCAAGTCCCTCAAGGCGGGCCGCGCCGAGGAACTCCTCGCGCTGCCCCTGGAGGAGCGCCTGCAGCGGCGGATCATCGACGGCGAGAAGAACGGCCTGGAGGCCGACCTGGACGAGGCCCTCCGAACCCGCCCCGCGCTCGACATCGTCAACGACACCCTCCTGGAGGGCATGAAGGTCGTCGGCGAGCTCTTCGGCTCCGGCCAGATGCAGCTCCCCTTCGTCCTGCAGTCCGCCGAGGTGATGAAGTCGGCGGTGGCCTACCTGGAACCGCACATGGAGAAGACGGACGACGAGGGCAAGGGCACGATCGTCCTCGCCACCGTCCGCGGCGACGTCCACGACATCGGCAAGAACCTCGTCGACATCATCCTGACCAACAATGGCTACAACGTCGTCAACATCGGCATCAAGCAGCCCGTCTCCGCGATCCTGGAAGCCGCCCAGGAGCACAAGGCCGACGTCATCGGCATGTCCGGCCTGCTCGTGAAGTCCACCGTGATCATGAAGGAGAACCTGGAGGAGCTGAACCAGCGCAAGCTGGCCGCCGACTACCCGGTGATCCTCGGCGGCGCCGCCCTCACCCGCGCCTACGTCGAGCAGGACCTCCACGAGATCTACGAGGGCGAGGTCCGCTACGCCCGCGACGCCTTCGAGGGCCTGCGCCTCATGGACGCCCTCATCGCCGTCAAGCGCGGCGTGCCCGGCGCCACCCTGCCCGAGCTGAAGCAGCGCCGCGTCGCCAAGCGGGACACCCCCGCGCTCCAGGTCGAGGAGCCGGAGGAGCCCGGCGGCCGTTCCGACGTGGCCGTCGACAACCCGGTGCCCGCCCCGCCCTTCTGGGGCACCCGAGTGGTCAAGGGCATCCCGCTCAAGGACTACGCCTCCTGGCTGGACGAGGGCGCCCTCTTCAAGGGCCAGTGGGGCCTCAAGCAGGCCCGCGCCGGCGGCGCCACGTACGAGGAGCTCGTCGAGAACGAGGGCCGCCCGCGGCTGCGCGGCCTGCTGGAGAAGCTGCACACCGAGAACCTGCTGGAGGCGGCCGTCGTCTACGGTTACTTCCCCTGCGTCTCCAAGGGCGAGGACCTGATCATCCTCGACGACGCCGGCAACGAGCGGACCCGCTTCACCTTCCCGCGCCAGCGCCGCGGCCGCCGCCTGTGCCTCGCGGACTTCTTCCGCCCGGAGGAGTCCGGCGAGACCGACGTCGTCGGCCTCCAGGTGGTCACGGTCGGCTCGAAGATCGGCGAGGCAACGGCCCGGCTGTTCGAGTCCGACTCCTACCGCGAGTACCTGGAGCTGCACGGCCTGTCCGTCCAGCTCGCCGAGGCCATGGCCGAGTACTGGCACGCCCGCGTGCGCGCCGAGCTCGGATTCGGCGGGGAGGACCCGGCGAAGGTCGAGGACATGTTCGACCTCAAATACCGGGGTGCCCGCTTCTCCCTCGGCTACGGCGCCTGCCCCGACCTGGAGGACCGCGCGAAGATCGCCGAGCTCCTCCAGCCGGAGCGGATCGGCGTCCACCTCTCGGAGGAGTTCCAGCTCCACCCGGAGCAGTCGACGGACGCCATCGTGATTCACCACCCCGAAGCCAAGTATTTCAACGCACGCTGAGCTCCGGCGACGTACACTTGTCGGTCCCATACAGGCCGGTCGCCTGTTCCCCGGGGGGTGCCCCCGCGGGAAGAGGCGACCGGCTTTCTCGTCCCTTCCGAGAGGCACGCGCATGACGAGCACCGTTCCCGCCCCGGTCACCCGCACGGCCGACGGTTCGGCCCTGCAGGCGGTGCTGCTCGACATGGACGGCACCCTGGTCGACACCGAGGGCTTCTGGTGGGAGGTCGAGGCGGAGGTCTTCCGGGAGCTCGGGCACCGGCTTGAGGATGCCTGGCGGGACGAGGTCGTCGGCGGGCCGATGACGCGGAGTGCCGGCTTCCTGATCGAGGCCACCGGCGCCGCCATCACCGTCGCCGAGCTGAGCGTCCTGCTCAACGAGCGCTTCGAGGCCCGCATCGCCGACCGGGTCCCGCTCATGCCGGGCGCCGAGCGGCTGCTGGCCGAACTGGCCCGGCACAACGTGCCCACCGCCCTCGTCTCCGCCTCCCACCGCCGGGTCATCGACCAGGTCCTGCTCACCCTCGGCCGCGACCGCTTCACCATGACGGTCGCCGGCGACGAAGTCGCCCGCACCAAGCCGCACCCCGACCCGTACCTGCTCGCGGCCCGCACGCTGGGTGCCCACCCCTCACGCTGCGCGGTCATCGAGGACACCCGCACCGGTGTGGCGGCCGCGGAGGCCGCCGGCTGCCAGGTCGTGGCCGTCCCGTCGGTCGGCGTGATCGAACCGGCTCCGGGGCGTACGGTCGTCCGCTCGCTGGAGGACGTCGACCTGGCATTCCTGCGCTCCCTCGTCGCCCCCATGAACTGAGAGTGACGACCGGAGCCGGTCCGGCCGCCCGGACCGGCTCCGGTCCGGTGCCCGCCACCCAACGGGACACATCGGCATGCAGTGACCTACATCGGCATGCGTCACCACGCACCGGAATCCTCTGAGTACGCTCCGTGCCGAATGGAATGGCGTTGGGTTGCGTCTCGACGGAAGGATCTTCCGTCGGGGGGCCTGGAGGCTGAAATTCCATCCCCTATGAGGCCGTTGCGCAGGGTGACCTTGGTCACGCGCCACACCCTCGACGGGCCTGTCAGGGGGCCCTTTGGGCTTCCCATGTGTCCGCATTGATCAGCCCCTGACCGAATCTGCGGAGCCCTGCCTGTGAACAGGCAGTTCGCTCCGATCACGGTGCGATTACGCATCAAGTCCGGCCAGTTCCAGCCATCCCGCCCTGGACCACTAGTGTCGATCCGGGCACTGCGCCGCACCCAGCCGCGTCCCGGACACACACCCCTGTGCCGGACCGCGTGGACCGATCGTCACAACCACCGGCCCGATCGTTCCGCCCAGAACGGGCGACCGCCGCGAAGTGCCCTTCACGCCGCTTTGAGCAAGTGCCGGTTACAGGGAGTACTTCCAGCATGAACCGCAAGACCATGGTGCTGACGGCCGCGGCCGGACTGCTCACCCCCGCGCTGGCCGCATGCGGCACCGCGAGCGGCGGAGGAGCAGGATCCGCGGCGATCGTCGTCGGGACCACCGACCGGTTCGAGGCCGCAGAGTTCGCCCCCGCCCCCTTCGACCCCGCCTACGCCTACGACGCCGGCGCCTGGAACATCCTGCGCCAGACCGTCCAGACGCTCATGCACACCCCGCGCGGTGGAGGTCAGCCCGTCCCCGAGGCGGCCTCCGCCTGCCGCTTCACCGACTCCCGCAACGAGAGCTACCGCTGCACGCTGCGCCCCGGGCTCACGTTCGCCAGCGGGGACCCGCTCACCGCCCGGGACGTCAAGTTCTCCATCGACCGCGTGCTCGCCATCAAGGACGAGAACGGCCCCTCCTCGCTGCTCTCCACCCTCGACAACGTCGAGGTCAAGGGCGAGGACACCGTCGTGTTCCACCTGAAGACCCCGGACGCGACCTTCCCCTTCAAGCTCTCCACCCCCGCCGCCGGCATCGTCAGCGAGAAGGACTACGACGCCAAGAAGCTCCGCGAGGGCTTCGTGGTGGACGGCTCCGGCCCCTACACCATGAAGGCCGAGGTCAAGGAGAACCGCCTCGTCCGTGCCGTCTTCAGCAAGAACCCCCGCTACAAGGGCGACATCAAGCTGCAGAACGACAAGGTCGAGCTGCGCACCTATCCCGACTCCCAGGCCATGGGCAAGGCCCTCACGGACGGGAAGATCCACATGGTCTCCCGCACCCTGTCGCCCGCCCAGATCACCGAGCTCAGCGTCAAGCCGCCCAAGGGCGTCAAGCTGGTCCCGATGCCCGGCCTGGAGATCCGCTACCTCGGCTTCAACACCGACGCGCCCGTCGTCAAGGACAAGGCCGTGCGCCAGGCGCTCGCCGCCGCCGTCGATCGCAGCGCGCTGATCTCCAAGGTCTACGGCAAGTCCGCCCAGCCGCTCTACTCGCTGGTCCCCACCAGCGTGACCGGCCACGTCAACTCCTTCTACAACAAGTACGGCGACGCCAACACGCCCAAGGCCGCCGCGCTGCTGAAGGAGGCCGGGATCAAGACCCCGGTCAAGCTGACCCTGCACTACACCAACGACCACTACGGCGACGGCACCGCGGCCGAGTTCGAGGCCCTCAAGGCCCAGCTCAACTCCACCCAGCTGTTCGACATCACCGTCCAGGGCAGCGAGTGGGCGGACTTCCGCCCCGCGCAGAAGAAGGGCGACCACGCCGCCTACGGGCTCGGCTGGTTCCCCGACTACCCCGACGCCGACAACTTCCTCGCCCCGTTCCTGGAGCAGGACAACTTCCTGGGCACGCCGTACGCCAACAGCGCGGTGCGCACCAGGCTCCTCCCCGAATCCCGGCGCGCGGTCGACCGTAACGTCGCCGCCCCCGCGATCACGGAGATGCAGGACATCGTCGCCGAGGACGTACCCGTCCTGCCCCTGTGGCAGGGCAAGCAGTACGTCGCCGCGCGCGACGGGATCACCGGAGTGGAGTGGTCGGTCAACGCCATCTCCGACCTCCAGTTGTGGGAGCTCGGCCGCGGCGTAAGCGGCTGAGCAAGGCAGAGACCGGCAGCGGATGTCGCGGGCCGGCGCAACGAAACAGTTCGACTGTGAAGGACGTTCGCGTGAATCGACGTAACCAGTGGCTGGTGGCCCCGCTCGGCGCGGCCACCGCTGCCGCGCTGCTCAGCGGTTGCGGTTCGACCGATGGCTCCAATGCCGGCAGCGGCAAGGGCGTGGTCATGGGCATATCCGACAAGGTGAAGTCCACCGACCCGGCGTCCGGCTACGACCCGGGCTCCTGGCTGCTCTTCAACAACGTCTTCCAGTCGCTGCTCAGCTTCCCCAAGGGCGGCACCACCCCCGAGCCCGACGCGGCGCAGAGCTGCGGCTTCGAGGGCGGCGACAGCAAGCTCTTCAAGTGCACCCTCAAGCCCGACCTGAAGTTCAGCAACGGCAACGAGCTCACCTCGAAGGACGTCAAGTACTCCTTCGAGCGCACGCTGAAGATCAACGACGAGAACGGCCCCGCCGTCATGCTCGCCTCGATCGCCGGCATCGACGCCCCCGACGACCAGACCGTCGTCTTCCGCCTGAAGAACTCCGACGCCACCTTCCCGAGCAAGATCGCCTCGGGTGCGGGCTCCATCGTCGACCACCGCGAGTACCCGGCCGACAAGCTCCGCACCGACAACAAGGCCGTCGGCTCCGGCGTCTACAAGCTCGACTCCTTCAGCGACAAGAGCGCCACCTTCTCGGTCAACGGCTCCTACACCGGCAAGGCCAAGGCCAAGAACACCGGCGTCACGCTGAAGTTCTTCAACGGCGACCAGGCCGGTCTCAAGACCGTCCTGGAGAACGGGGACGTCGACTTCGCCTTCCGCGGCCTCGCCGCCAAGGACATCGCCGCCCTCGCCTCCACCAAGACCGGCGACGACAGGGTCGACGTCGTCCAGGGCACCGGCGCCGAAGTCGAGCACATGGTCTTCAACGTGAACGACCCGGTCGTCGGCAAGCTCCCCGTCCGCAAGGCCATCGCCTACCTCGTGGACCGCGAAGCCCTCGTCAAGGACGTCTACGCCGGCACCGCCACCGCGCTCTACTCCATCGTGCCGACCGGCATCGCCGGCCACACGACGCCGTTCTTCGACCGCTACGGCGGCACCCCGCAGCCCGAGAAGGCCAAGGCCGTCCTCAAGGCCGCGAACATCAACGGCAAGGTCAAGGTCACCCTGTACTCGACCCCGTCCCGCTACGGCCCCTCCACCGACCAGCAGTTCGAGGTCATCGCCAAGCAGCTCAACGACAGCGGCCTCTTCGAGGCCGACGTCAAGTCCGTCGAGTACGAGCAGTACGAGAAGGACATCCAGGCGGGCAAGTACGGGATCTACGTCAAGGGCTGGGTCCCCGACTACCCGGACGCGGACAACTTCACCCAGCCGTTCTTCGGCCCGGGCAACGTCCTCAACAACAACTACGACAACAAGGAGATCACCGGGACGATCATCCCGTCGACCTCCGCGAAGTCCGACCGCACCGCGGCCAACACCGACTACGACCGGCTCCAGGACATCGTCGCCGACGAGCTCCCGATCCTCCCGCTCTGGCAGGGCAAGCAGTACGCCGTCACCCGCCAGAACGTGAACGGCCTGCAGTGGTCCCTGGACGCCTCCACCGTCTTCCGCTTCTGGGAGATCAGCAAGGGCTGATCCGGGCCGCCCCCGGACACAGCACGGGGCCGCACGCGCAGGGTTCCCCGCCCGTGC